>NZ_JBEXCS010000025.1:0-97861 GCF_040605395.1 Streptomyces sp. NPDC005648
GAACACCCCCCTGCGCGAAGGCAGCGAGGAATACCTCGACTCCGAGAAGTACCAGCTCAAACCCCGCGACTGGGACACCGCCGAACGCCAGGGCCGCACCATCACCCCCCTCATCACCCGACTCAACGCCGTCCGGCGCGCCAGTCCCGCCCTCCAACAGCTGCGCGACCTGCACTTCCACCACGCGGACAAGGACGCGGTGATCGCGTATTCGAAACGGAGCGGTTCGAACACGGTTCTGGTGGTCGCCAACCTCGACCCTCACCACACCCAGGAGGCCACGGTCTCGTTGGACATGCCGCAACTCGGCCTGGACTGGCACGAGTCGGTGCCGGTGCGCGACGAGCTCACCGGTGAGACCTATCACTGGGGCAGGAACAATTACGTACGTCTCGAACCGGGCACTCGTCCGGCGCACGTATTGACCGTCCTGCGACCGTCCACCCCGCAGATCGGAGGGTCACCCACAACATGATCGTCAACGAACCCGTTCAGGACACCTTCGAGGACACGCCCGCCAAGGACCGTGACCCGGATTGGTTCAAGCGCGCGGTCTTCTACGAGGTCCTCGTCCGCTCCTTCCAGGACAGCAACGGCGACGGAGTCGGCGACCTCAAGGGCATCACGGCCAAGCTGGACTATCTGCAGTGGCTCGGCGTCGACTGCCTCTGGCTGCCGCCGTTCTTCAAGTCACCGCTCAGGGACGGCGGCTACGACGTCTCCGACTACACCGCGGTCCTCCCGGAGTTCGGCGACCTCGCGGACTTCGTGGAGTTCGTGGACGCCGCCCACCAGCGCGGGATGCGCGTCATCATCGACTTCGTCATGAACCACACCAGCGACCAGCACCCGTGGTTCCAGGAGTCCCGGAAGAACCCCGACGGGCCCTACGGCGACTACTACATGTGGGCCGACGACGACAAACAGTATCCGGACGCCCGGATCATCTTCGTCGACACCGAGGCCTCCAACTGGACCTTCGACCCGGTCAGGGGACAGTACTTCTTCCACCGCTTCTTCTCGCACCAGCCCGACCTGAACTACGAGAACCCGGCGGTGCAGGAGGAGATCCTGGCCGCCCTGCGCTTCTGGCTGGACCTGGGCATCGACGGCTTCCGCCTCGACGCCGTGCCCTACCTCTACGCCGAGGAGGGCACCAACTGCGAGAATCTGCCCGCCACCCACGCCTTCCTCCGGCGGGTCCGCCTCGACATCGACGCCCACTACCCCGACACGGTCCTGCTGGCCGAGGCCAACCAGTGGCCCGAGGACGTCGTCGACTACTTCGGCGACTACCAGTCCGGCGGCGACGAGTGCCACATGGCCTTCCACTTCCCCGTCATGCCGCGCATCTTCATGGCGGTGCGAAGGGAATCGCGCTATCCCGTCTCGGAAATCCTCGCCAAGACCCCGGCGATCCCGTCGAACTGCCAGTGGGGCATCTTCCTGCGCAACCACGACGAGCTGACCCTCGAGATGGTCACCGACGAGGAACGCGACTACATGTGGGCCGAATACGCGAAGGACCCGCGGATGCGCGCCAACATCGGCATCCGCCGCCGGCTCGCCCCCCTGCTCGACAACGACCGCAACCAGATCGAGCTGTTCACCGCCCTGCTGCTGTCGCTGCCCGGCTCGCCGATCCTCTACTACGGCGACGAGATCGGCATGGGCGACAACATCTGGCTCGGCGACCGCGACGCCGTACGCACCCCCATGCAGTGGACCCCCGACCGCAACGCGGGCTTCTCGTCCTGCGATCCGGGCCGTCTCTTCCTGCCGACGATCATGGACCCCGTCCACGGCTACCAGGTGACCAACGTCGAGGCGTCCATGGCCTCCCCGTCCTCCCTGCTGCACTGGACCCGCCGGATGATCGAGATCCGCAAGCAGAACCCCGCCTTCGGGCTCGGCTCCTTCACGGAGCTCCAGTCCTCCAACCCGGCGGTCCTGGCCTTCCTGCGGGAGCACGGAGACGATCTCGTGCTGTGCGTCAACAACTTCTCCCGGTTCGCCCAGCCGACCGAGCTCGACCTGCGCGCGTACGACGGGAGGCATCCGGTGGAGCTGATCGGCGGGGTGCGTTTCCCGGCCATCGGTGAGCTGCCGTATCTGCTGACGCTGGCCGGTCACGGCTTCTACTGGTTCCGGCTCACCCGAGTCGCATCCCGCATCGGCCGACGATCTTGAGCGTATGCCGAGGAAAGGACGCGTCACCATGGCGAAGACCGCATTTCTGAGCCCGAGACCCGAGGTCGTCACCGATCCCATGGCCTCGCTGGCCGGGCTGCTGCGGGAGTGGCTGCCGCGGCAGCGCTGGTTCGCGGGCAAGGACCGGCCCGTCACGGAACTCGGCCTGCTCTCCCTGACCGAGCTGTTCCCGGGCTGTCTGCATCTGCTCGTGCAGGCCGGACACGACTGCTACCAGCTGCTGCTCGGCGTGCGCCGGCATCTGTCGCCCCGTCACGGACGGGCCCTGATCGGCAGGGCGGAGACCGGCCCGCTGGCCGGTCTGACGGTGTACGACGCGCTCCAGGAGCCCAGGACCGCGCAGTTGCTGCTGGAGCGGCTGCGGCAGCCCGGCATGTCGGGTCCGCTGCGATTCGAGGCCGACCCGGGGACGAAGGTGCCCGCCGGCCTGGTGCCGCGGGTGCTGGAGGCCGAGCAGTCCAACTCCTCGCTGGTGTACGGCGAGGAGTTCATCCTCAAGGTCTTCCGACGCATCCAGCCCGGGGTCAACCCGGACCTGGAGGTGCCCGGCGCGCTGGCCGGGCAGGGCTGCCGGCGGGTGCCCGCGCCGGTGGCGTGGTTCCGGACGACGTATCCCCACGAGGCGACCCTCGGAGTGCTGCAGCCGTTTCTGCGCGACGCCTCCGACGGCTGGACGCTGGCGCTGCAGGCGCTCGCCTCGGGTGACGACTTCACCGCGCAGGCCCGTGAGCTGGGGCGGGCCACCGCCGAGGTGCATCTCGCGCTGGGTGCCGCCTTCCCGACCGGGGCCCATGACGAGGGCGGCCGGACGGCGGTGGCGATGGCCGACCGGCTCGACGCCGCCGCGCACGCCGTGCCGGCACTGCGGCCGTACGTGCCCGGGCTGCGTACCGCCTTCGGCGCCCTGGTCGCCTGCGACCCCGGGCCGCCCGCCCAGCGCATCCACGGCGACCTGCACCTGGGGCAGGTGCTGCGGGCGGGCCGGGACTGGTTCGTGATCGACTTCGAGGGCGAGCCGTCCCGTCCGCTGGCCGAGCGCCGGGCCGCCCAGTCCCCGGTGCGCGACATCGCCGGCATGCTGCGCTCCTTCGACTACGCGGCCCGGCAGCGCCGCCCCTGGCGCCCGGAGTGGGCGCGCCGCTGCCGGGAGGCCTACTGCGCGGGCTACGCCGAGCGGGCCGGCTGGGATCCGCGCAAGAAGCACGGGCTGCTGCGCGCCCACGAGACCGACCGAGCCGTGTACGAGGTGCTGTACGAGGCCCGGCACCGCCCCGACTGGCTCCCCGTACCGATGGCGGCGATCGAGCGTCTCGCCGTGAGAGGAGGCTGACCCCGTGGCCCTGCGTGACACATCACTGCCCGAGGCATCCGGCCCGGCGCCCACCGGGGCGGCCCCCGCCCTGGACCCGGGCGACCGCGAACGCCTGCTGTCCGGCCGCCATCACGACCCGCACGCCCTGCTCGGCGCCCACCCGGTGCCGGGCGGGATCGCCTTCCGCGCCCTGCGGCCGTACGCCCGGACGGTCGCCGTCGTCATCGAAGGCGAGCGGCACCGGCTGACCTCGGAGGGCGACGGCCTCTTCTCCGGGGTGCTGCCGCTGACCGGCATCCCCGCGTACACCCTGGCGGTGCGGTACGCCGACGGTGAGCACGAGTCGGCGGACCCGTACCGCTTTCTGCCCGCCCTCGGCGAGCTCGACCTCCACCTCATCCGCGAGGGCCGGCACGAGCAGCTGTGGAAGGCGCTCGGCGCCGAGCCGATGACGCACGAGGGCGTCACCGGCACCCGCTTCACCGTGTGGGCGCCGAACGCCCAAGGGGTGCGCGTCACCGGGGAGTTCACCTGCTGGGACGGCACGGCGCTGCCCATGCGCTCGCTGGGCGCGTCCGGTGTGTGGGAGCTGTTCGTGCCCGGTATCGGCGAGGACGCGCGCTACAAGTTCGAGATCACCTCCCGCTACGGCGGCCGTTTCCTCAAGGCCGACCCCATGGCCCGCCACGCGGAGGTCCCGCCGGACACGGCGTCGATCGTGCACGCCTCGCACTACGCATGGGACGACGCCGACTGGATGGCGCACAGGGGTGACATCCCGGTGCACGAGGCGCCCTTCTCGGTCTACGAGGTCCATCTCCCGTCCTGGCGCCCAGGGCTGACGTACCGTCAACTCGCCGACGAACTGCCCGCCTACGTCGGCGGCCTGGGCTTCACCCACGTCGAGTTCATGCCGGTCGCCCACCACCCCTTCTCCGGCTCCTGGGGCTACCAGGTCACCGGCTTCTACGCGCCGACCTCACGGCTGGGGACGCCGGACGACTTCAAGTACCTGGTGGACGCGCTGCACCGGGCCGGTATCGGGGTGATCGTGGACTGGGTGCCCGCGCACTTCCCCAAGGACGACTGGGCGCTCGCCCGGTTCGACGGGGATCCCCTGTACGAGCCGGGAGACTCGCGGCGGGCCGAGCATCCGGACTGGGGGACCTACGAGTTCGACTTCGGGCGGACCGAGGTGCGCAACTTCCTGGTGGCGAACGCCGTCTACTGGTGCGAGGAGTTCCACATCGACGGGCTGCGGGTCGATGCCGTCGCCTCCATGCTCTATCTCGACTACTCGCGGGACTCCGGCCAGTGGACCCCGAATGTGCACGGCGGGCGCGAGGACCTGGACGCGATGGCGTTCCTGCAGGAGATGAACGCGACCGTGTACCGGCGGGCGCCGGGTGTGGTGACGATCGCCGAGGAGTCGACGGCGTGGGACGGGGTGACCCGCCCCACCGACAGCGGTGGTCTGGGCTTCGGCCTGAAGTGGAACATGGGCTGGATGCACGACTCCCTCGGCTACATGGCCCATGAGCCGGTGCACCGCAAGTACCACCACAACGAGATGACCTTCTCGATGGTGTACGCCTACAGCGAGAACTACATCCTGCCCATCTCCCACGACGAAGTCGTCCACGGCAAGCAGGCGCTGGTGTCGAAGATGCCCGGCGACTGGTGGCAGCGGCGTGCCAACCATCGCGCGTATCTGGGCTTCATGTGGGCCCACCCCGGCAAGCAACTCCTCTTCATGGGGCAGGAGTTCGCCCAGGGCGGCGAGTGGTCGGAGCCGCACGGCCCGGACTGGTGGCTGCTCGATCCGGCGTACGGGGCACAGGCCGACCACCGCGGGGTCAGGGACCTGGTCCGCGACCTCAACGCGGTCTATCTCCGTACGCCCGCGCTGTGGCAGCGGGACACCGATCCCGGGGGCTTCAGCTGGGTGATCGGCGACGCGGCGGAGGACAACGTCTTCGCGTTCCTGCGCTTCGCCGCCGACGGCTCGCCCCTGCTCGCGGTCTCCCACCTCTCCCCCGTCGTCCGCCACGACTACCGCCTCGGCGTCCCGGACGACATCCCGGCCTGGCGGGAGATCCTCAACACCGACGCCGCGTGCTACGGCGGCGGCGACGTCACCAACGCCGACGACCTCAAACCCGAGGAAGGGACGATCACCCTCACCCTGCCCCCTCTCGCGACGGTGTGGCTGACCCCGTTGCACTGACCGAACGTGTGGGTACCCGGTGACGTCGTATCCACAGCGATGTCCCGGAGGCAGCCCACGTGCGCACTGTCGGAGTGGAGGAGGAACTCCTCCTGGTGGACCCGGAGACCGGCGACCCGAAGGCGCTGTCCGCCGCCCTCCTCGCCCGGGCGCAGCAGTGCGACCAGGACCGGGGTGTGTTCGAGAAGGAGCTGTACGGCCAGATGCTGGAGTTCGCCACGCATCCCCAGGTCGACATGGCGGACCTGAACGAGGAGATCGTCCGCTGCCGCCGGGAGGCCGCCCGGCACGCGGCTGAGATCGGGTGCGCGGTGGCCGCGCTCGCCTCCTCGCCCCTGCCGGTCAGACCGTCGGTCACGAGGGGCAGCCGCTACCAGTGGATGGCGGAGCAGTACGGCATCGCCGCGCGGGAGCAGCTGGTGCTGGGCTGCCATGTCCATGTGTCCGTCGAGTCCGACGAGGAGGGCGTCGCGGTCCTCGACCGGATCCGCCCGTGGCTGTCGGTGCTGGCGGCCCTCAGCGTCAACTCCCCTTTCTGGCAGGGCAAGGACACCTGCTACGACAGCTACCGCAGCCGGGTGTGGCCGCGCTGGCCGTCGGCCGGTCCGTCCGAGGTGTTCGGTTCGGCCGAGCGTTATCACCGGCGGGTGGCGGACATGGTGGCGAGCGGGGTGATCCTGGACGAGGGGATGGTGTACTTCGACGCGCGGTTGTCCCGGCGGTATCCGACGGTGGAGATCCGGGTGGCGGACGTGTGCCTGCACGCGAGGACGGCGGTGCTCATCGCCCTGCTGGCCCGGGGGCTGGTGGAGACCGCGGCGCGGGAGTGGCGGGCGGGCCGCGCACCCATCGACCACAGTGTGAGCCTGCTCCGGCTGGCCTCCTGGCAGGCCGCGCGCTCCGGGCTGACGAGGGAGCTGCTGCACCCGGCGACGATGCGGCGGCTGCCGGCCGAGAACGTGGTGGCGGGGCTGTTGCAGCACGTCGAGGAGGCCCTCGCGGAGAGCGGCGACCTGGAGCGGGCCCGCGCGGGCTGTGCGGCGCTGCTGGAGGGCGGTACGGGAGCGCGGGTGCAGCGCGAGCTGCTGGAGCGGACGGGAAGCCTGCGGGAGGTGGTCGTCGCGTGCGTGCGTCATACGCAGGAGTAGGGATGCTCCACCCCGAGATCATCACAGCTCCGCAACTTCACACGTTCCGGTCACCATCCGAACCCACCTGGGTTAGATTCGAGCACCGTCGACAACAGAACCCGTCGGCACGGTCACCCTCCGTACAGCTCAGGAGCAGCGCATGCGCGATGTCGCCCTCGCTCCCCGCACCGTCGCGCCCCTGACCGGCGGGCTGGCCGACAGCCTCTTCGACATGGCGGCCCTCGAACCCACCCTTCCGCTGCTGGCCCGCCGTCCCGACCCCGCCTCCACCACATGGGAGGAGGTGACCGCCGTCGAGGTGCGGGACGAGGTGATGGACCTGGCCAAGGGCCTGGTCGCGTCGGGGATCTCGCCCGGCCACCGCGTGGCGATCATGGCGCGCACCCGCTACGAGTGGACCGTGCTCAGCTACGCGCTGTGGGCGCTGGGCGCCGAGGTCGTCCCCATCTACCCGACCTCCGCGCGCGACCAGGTCGAGTGGATCCTCCGGGACGCCGGCTGTGTGGCCGTCGTGGTGGAGGACGAGCAGGCCGTGATGACGGTCGGCTCGGTGTGCGGTGCGCTGCCGCTGCTGCGCCACGTCTGGCAGCTGGACGCGGGAGCCATGTCCCAGCTGGTGGAGCGGGGCGCCTTCATCCCGCTGGCCACGGTCGAGTCGCTGCGCCGGATCGTGCTGCCGGACTCCACCGCGGCCATCACCTACACCTCCGGGTCCACGGGCCGCGCGCTGGGCTGCGCGCTCAGCCACCGCAACCTGGCGAGCCCCTGCGACACCCTGCTGGAGGGCTGGGGCCACACGGTGGTCCCGCCGGGCGGGCGGCAGGCGTCCGTCCTCGCCTTCCTGCCCTTCTCCCATGTCTACGGCCTACTGGTGCAGAGCCTGTGCATCCGCGGCGGCATGCTGATGGCCCATGAGCCGGACATGACCGAGGAGGCGCTCTCGGCGTCCCTGCGGTCGTTCCGCCCCACCTATCTCTGCGCGGTTCCCTCGCTGCTGGAGAAGATCTACAAGAACTTCCTGCGCGCCGCCCAGGAGACGGGCCGAGGCGCGCTGTTCGAGCGGGCCGCGGACACCGCGCGGGACTTCGCGGCGGCCCTGGAACGGCAGCGGCTGGGCGGCGGCTCGGGCCCCGGCTTCGACCTGCGGCTGCAGCACGCGCTGTTCGAGCGCACGGTGTACCGCAAGCTGCGGGCGGCGCTCGGCGGCCGGGTGGTCCGCGCGACATCGGGCGGCTCGCCCCTCAGCCGGGAGCTCTCCCTCTTCTACGAGGGCATCGGGATCTACGTCAACGACGGCTACGGCCTCACCGAGGCCGCCGGCGGGGTCACCGCGCAGCCGCTGGGGCGGGAGATGTCGGGCACGGTCGGGCAGGCGCTCCCGGGCAACGACATCATCGTGGCCGACGACGGAGAGATCCTGGTCCGCGGGCCCTCGGTGTTCCAGGGCTACATCAACGCCGAGGCGGCGACCCGCACCGTCCTGCGCGGCGGCTGGCTGGCCACCGGGGACATCGGGCAGCTGGACTCCGAGGGCTATCTCACGATCACCGGCCGCAAGAAGGACATCATCGTCACCACCAGCGGAAAGAACGTCGCGCCGGCCGCCCTGGAGCAGCGGCTGCGGATGCATCCGCTGATCCACCAGGCGGTCGTCGTCGGCGACAACCGGCCCTGTGTGGGGGCCCTGATCACACTGGACCCGCAGTTCCTGGCGTACTGGCGCGGCTCCCTGTCGCTGCAGAGCGACGTGCCGAGCCGGGAGGCCCGGGAGGAGAACGCGCTGCGCGAGGAGATCGGCCGGGCCGTCGCGGCGGCCAACAGCGCCGTGTCGCGCTCGGAGTCGATCCGGGTCTTCCGGGTGCTGCCGGAGCAGTTCGACCAGGCCAACGGCCTGCTGACGCCGTCCATGAAGCTGCGCAGGGACGCGATCGTGCGGCACTACGCCTTCGAGATCGACGCGATGTACCAGGCCCGCTCGCGCGCCCCGCGGCAGATGGTGCCGGACGAGCTGTCCGGCTGGGACGAGGCGGACAACGTCTTCCGCTGAGCAGGGGTGTCGCCGCGGGCCGGTGCGGACCGACCGCTCCTGGAATGCGTAGGCGTCGCCGACCCGGGAACCAAGAAACGGCAGGGGCGAGTGAGCCGGGCCGACCGGCCGGGCCGGAGCGAGAAGGTGAGATGGCAGCCGAACGCCGTGGACAGGGAGGTCCGCTCTCCGGGGACGTCCCACAACGGGTCGGGCGTTATGCGGGCGAGCTGCATGACGTGACGGACGCGCGCCTCGACGCGGAGGGTTTCCTGGAGGACCTCGCCCGGGTGACGCCACCGGCCGCCCGGGAGCACTGGGACGACATCCTCCTGGTCGTCGCGGAGCTCACCGCCAACGTGGTCCAGTACGCACCGGGCCCCTTCGAGGTCCGGCTGCGCAGAACCTTCGACGGCGTACACGTCGTCGTCCACGACACGAGCACCACCCCGCCGGCGCCGCGTCCCTTCGACCGCGGCGGGGGCGGCGGGGTCGGCTGGCATCTGATCCATACCCTGTGCAGTCAGGTCAGCGTCGTCATCCAGGCGGACGGGAAGGACATCCACGTCTTTCTCCCCTGGTGAGGGCGTCACCCGGAGGCGTGCAGCGGTACCAGCACACGAATGGTCTTGCCGCCCTCGCGGTGCCGGTCGATCACGATCTCACGCGTCAGACGGACGACGAGCGGCCAGCCGTAGCCGTGCGCGTGGTGCCCCACGGGGAGGGCCGCGGCGCGGCGCGCGACATCGGGGACGGCGTCACTGCTGTCGCGCACGGCGACACGGACACCGTCCGGTGCGAGGGCGACCTCGAAGGCTCCCAGCCCGCCGCCGTGCCGGATGGCGTTGGTGACGAGTTCGGAGACGACCAGCAGCAGGTCGATCACGTCCTCCTCGCGTGCCGTCCGCGCGCCCGAGTCCCACTGTTCCCGGACCACCGACCGCGTGTACGCCCGCGCCTGGGCCGCGGTCGTCACCTGGGGCGCGACCCGTGTCCCACCGGGCATCCGGCCCACACCGCTCACCGCTCCACTCCAAACAGCCTTCCGATGTTCCGCGTCGCTCCGTGTGGAGCCCGGGCCGGGGCTCCACACCAGCAGTTACCCGGCTCTCCCGCTCGCATTCGCCACCGGCGTCGGCTCACCCGGCTGGGGACATGCGGTGCATGACATGCGTGTTCAGGGGTAATCGCGCATCCGCGGTGAACGCCGCGACCCGTTGTTGTTGGAGGTAGATGTGTCTGTTGCCCAGAACCCCTTGTCCGTCGAAGTCAGCCTGCCTCGCGAGGATGTGGCCCTGATCACGGTGCAGGGCTTTTTGGACGTCGACACCGCGACCGAGTTCCAGCACCATCTGGCCAACCAGCTGCATCACGGCCGCCGGCACTTCCTGCTCGACCTCTCGGACGTGCCGTTCATGGACTCGTCCGGCATGAACATCATTCTCCGCGTCTACCAGGAGGCCCGTGATCTGCCCGGCAGTGTGCACATCATCTCCCCCACGCCCGCCGTGCGCCGGATTCTGGATCTCACCGGAGTCAGCATCACCGTGCCGGTTTCGGAGAGCGCCGACGAGGCACTCGCCCTGGTCGGAGAGGCACAGGCCTGATAACAGTTGCCGTTTGACAACTGTCGGGGGGAGGCAACAGAGTGAGCGCACTCGCGCGGGAAGGGCTGGGCATGGAGCGGCGTCAGGCGGAACGAGCGGTGGACTCGCCCTCCTCGTGTATCTGTGCCGCGGCGGCGGCACAGAACGCCTCCAGCCCCCTGAGCAGTGCGGTCCGCCCGGCGGGCGGCATCTGCTCGAGGACGGACTCGAGGGCGCTCTCCCGACGGGCGCGCAGGTCGGTCAGGAAGGCCCGGCCGCGCCGGCTCAGGTACAGCTCCAGTTCCCGCCGGCTGGTGACGGCGGGCCTGCGCTCCACGAATCCGACGGCCTGCAGCCGGTCGCACAGGCGGCTGGTCGACGGGGGCGTGGAGCCCAGCGCGTCGGCGAGCGTGCGCAGGTTGATCCCTTCGTTGTGTTCCAGGACGAAGAGCACGCGCAGCTGCGAGGCGGAGACCGGCGCTGTCGAGGCCCGGCCCCACAGGACCTCCAGCAGCTCGGCCGCCTCGGAGGTCACGCGCGCCACTTCCGAGGGCTGCGGGCGCGGGTCGGGCGAGATCGTCACCCGCACACCTTCTCAGGCATCCCCACCGCTGTCAGCCTCGTACGGAACGACATGACCGAAGACGTGAAGAGACTTGTGGCCGCCGGGCGCGCACTGCGCTCCGCGGCTCCCTACCAGTTGCCGGCCGTCGTCCGCGACGTGCTGTGCGGCCGATACGGCGCCCAGAGCGCGGAGTTCCTCCTGGTCGACTACGGGCTGACCGTGCTGCAGCCCGTCTCCACCAGGCCCGCCCCTCCGGAGCATGTGCTGCCCGTGCACGGCAGCGCGGCCGGGCGTGCCTTCGGGGCGCAGCAGCCCTTCGTCACACAGGACGGGGACGGCCGGGTGTGCGTCCATCTACCGGTCACCGTACGCGGGGACCGGCTCGGCGTGCTCTCCGTCACCTTCCCGCCGGGCGCCCGGCTCGACACCGAGGTGGAGGAACTCGCCGAGGTGGCCCGGCTCCTGGGGCACGAGGTGGTGGTGGCCGAACGCGACACCGACGTGTACCAGTGGGCCCGGCGCCGGGACCGGCTGACCCTCGCCGCAGAGATGCAGTGGCAGCTGCTCCCGGCCCGGTCCTGCTCCGGGCCGCAGTACGCCCTCGGCGCCCAGCTGGAGCCCGCGTACGCCATCTTCGGCGACAACTTCGACTGGTCGGCTTCGGCCGACCGACTGCTGTTGTACGTGACCAACGGCATGGGAGAGGGCATCGAGGCGTCCCTGCTCACCAGCCTGGGGATCAACGCGTTGCGCAACGCCCGGCGGGCCGGCGTCCCCATCGACGACCAGGCCGCTCTCGCCGACCAGGCCCTGTACGCCCGCTACCGGGGCGAGGCGTATCTGTCCGTGCTGCTCGTCGACCTCGAACTGTCCTCCGGGACGGTGCGGGTCGTCGACGCGGGATCGCCGCGGATGCTGCTGCTGCGGGAGGGCGCCGTCACCCGCCTCGATCCCGACGCCCAGCTTCCCCTCGGCATGTTCGAGGAGACCCACTACGCGGCGCAGGAGTTCCGGCTGGAGCCGGGCGACCGTCTTCTGTTCGTCAGCGACGGCGTCCACTCGGTCGTGGCGCCGGGCGGTGAGGAGTACGGGGAGCGGGCCCTCGCCCGGGCGATCATGGCGACCCGGCTGCTGCCGGCCGCCGACGTGCCCGCCGCGGTGCTGCGGGAGCTCGGCAGCCATCGCGGGCGGCCGGAGGGGGACGACGACGCACTGGTCGTCTGTCTCGACTGGTTCGGCAGGGAGCCGGCCGTCTAGGCGGACCGAACCCCGGGCGTCTGTAACGGCTCAGCCTCATTACAGTTGTCGTCCGGCAATGATGGGCGCGGCCCGTGACCGGGCGAAGGCCACGGGGCGAACGCCACAGGGACGACTCGGATGAGGAGAGCGCAGGTGCCGGAACACGAAGCGGCAGTACGACAGGGATCGTCGGCTCGGCAGGTCGGGGACTTCCTGTACCGCCATCGCGAGCGGATCGCACAGCGGTGGGCCGACGAGCCCTTGTTCCGCAGCGTGTTCACCGTCTCGCGGGACGAGGCCGTGGAGGCCGCCCGGACGGTCGTCGAGGCGCTGGTCCAGGTCGCCGAGTCGGACCGGGTGCACGACACGGAGGCCCCCGGGTTCACCGCGGTGCGCGAGCAGTTGGGCCGGATGACCAGCGCGCGCGCACGCGCCGGGATCACCATGGCGCAGGTGTCGGCCGAGGTGGACGCCCTGCGCCCGCCGATCGCGGACCTGCTCGTCGAGGAGTTCCCGGACGGTTCGCCCCAGGAGGTGCGGGAGCGCGCGACCGCCCTGACGGTGCTGATGGGGACCCTGCGGCTGGTTGTGCTGGACACGGCGCTGTCCGAGGGTCAGGCCCTCATCGAGCGACAGCAGCTCCAGCTCATCGAGGTGGCGACCCCCGTGATCAAGCTCTGGGACGGCATCGTGGCCGTCCCTCTGATCGGGACGCTCGACAGCGCGCGCAGCCAGGTGGTCATGGAGACGCTGCTGGAGGCCATCGTCGAGCAGCACGCCCGCTTCGCCATCCTGGACATCACCGGGGTGCCGACGGTGGACTCACTGGTGGCCCAGCATCTGATGAAGACCGTGGCGGCCGCCCGGCTGATGGGCGCCGAGTGCGTGGTGTCGGGCATCCGCCCCGCGATCGCCCAGACCATCGTCCACCTCGGCCTGGACCTCGGCACGGTGGTGACCCGCGCGAGCCTGGCGGACGCGCTCGCCTACGCACTGCACGAGCTCGGTGTCGCCGTCGTCGGGCCGGCGTCCGGTGGTGTGGGCACGCGATGACGAACGGATTCCAGCACGGCCTCACGGGCCATGTGCCGGTGCTGCGCCTCGGAGAGGTCCTGCTGGTCACGCTCCAGGGCGACCTTCAGGACAGCACGGCGCAGCAGCTGCAGCAGGACCTCGCCGAGCGCGTCGCGAGCAGCGGGGTGACCGGGGTGGTGATCGACATCTCCGGGGTGGAGATCGTCGACTCGTTCCTGGGCCGGGTACTGGCGGAGATCGCCGCCGGGGCCTCACTGCTGGCGGCCCGGACCGTGGTGGCCGGGATGCGCCCGGCGGTGGCGATCACGCTGGTGGAGCTCGGCCTGACCCTGCCGGGTCTGCGTACCGCCCTCACCACCGAGTCGGCCGTGGAGCTGCTGGCGAGTCACGGTCCGGTCGCCGGCCACGGCGGAGCGCCCCAGGAGCATCCTTGATGCCGTCGTCCGCAGCTGTCGAGGCGAGCCTGCCGATCCGTTCGGAGATGGATCTGGCGTGGGTGCGCGGTCATGTGCGCCAGGCCGCCGGGCTGCTCGGCTTCGGCCTGGTGGCGCAGACCAAGCTGGTCACCGCGGCGAGCGAGCTGGCCCGCAACACGCTGGTGCACGGCGGGGGCGGCCGGATGGACGCGGCCGAGGTGACCCGCGGGCCGGTTCGCGGCCTCCGGCTGGTCTTCAGCGACGAGGGACCGGGCATCGCGGACATCGAGCGGGCGCTCGGCGACGGCTACACCTCGGGCGGCGGTCTGGGCATGGGTCTGGGCGGTGCCCGTCGTCTGGTGCACGAGTTCACCATCGACAGCACTCCGGGATCGGGCACGACGGTCACGGTCGTGTGCTGGGCATCGGCCGCGCCCGCCGCCTACGGAGGACGCTGATGGCCCGCGTCTGGGACGTGCCCGTCCAGGACTCGACCCGGGTGCGCGACGCCCGGGTCGCCGTGGAGCACGCCGCGCGGCTGACCGAGTTCGACGAGGCACGGACGGCGTCCGCCGCGCTGGTGGCGACGGAACTGGCCACGAACCTGCTCAAGCACGGCCGGGGCGGAAGGCTGCTCATCGAGGTGGTGCCCGAGCCGGAGGCGGCGGACGGCGGCGAGCCGGCCCGCCTGGTGCAGATCGCGGCGATCGACCACGGGCCCGGCATCCCCGATGTGGCGGCCGCCCTCGGCGACGGCTTCACGACCACGAGCTCCCTGGGCGCCGGTCTCGGTACCTGCCGGCGCGTCGCCGACAGCTTCGCGCTGCACAGCACCCCGGGCCGGGGCACCGTGGCGCTGGCCCGGATCGGTGCCGGAGCACGGGCAGCCGTGCCGGCGGTGTGCGGATTACGGGCCGGCGGGATCAGCCTCCCCTTCGGCGGGGCCGAGTACTCGGGCGACGCCTGGGCGTGGGTCCGGGACGGGGACCGGGTGACGCTGCTGCTGGCCGACGGCCTGGGGCACGGGCGGCAGGCCGCGCATGCCTCGACGGCGGCGGTGGAGGCGCTGCGCCGGTCCGCGCATCTCCCCCCGGCCGAGGCCCTGGGTCGCCTGGACACCGCCCTGCGGGGCACCCGGGGCGCGGCCGTCGCCGTGGCCCAGGTCGACACCGGTACCGGCACCTTCCGCTTCGCCGGCCTGGGCAACGCGGGAGCGTGGCTGTGGGAGGGGGACGCCTGGCACTGCCTGCTGTCGCGTCCCGGCATCGTGGGTGTCCACCGGCCCAGGACCCTGCGCGAGGACGTGCGGGCCTGGGGCTCCGACCGGGTGCTGCTCCTGCACAGCGACGGCCTCCCCAGCCGTACCAGGCCGACGTCCGCACCGGATCTGCTCACGGCCGACCCGGCCGTCCTCGCGGCGGTCACCCTGCGCGACAGCGGCAGTGCCGCCCGCCCCGCCCGTGACGACACCACCGTGGCCGTCCTGGCCCCCGTACCGCGAGAGGGCCGATGAGGCGCACCTGGCAGATCGACACCGTCACCGACGCAGCCCTGGCGCGCATCGCCACCGCCCGCGTGGCGTCGGCGTACGCCGTGCCGTCGGTCGGACGCACCCGTCTGGCCACGGCGCTCAGCGCCCAGCTCCGGCAGTGCCTGGCCAAGGGCGGCTCGTGGCGGCTCACGCTGCACGTCAGCGAGCCGCCCGCCGAACTGGCGCGGCTACGGCTCACGTTGACCGCCTCCGATCCCGCCGCGCATCCCCCGTGGCGCACGACCGTCCCCTGCGCGCGGACGCCCATCGCCGAGATCGGGCCGGTGGAGGACTCCCCTGCGGCCCTGGCCGAGTCCCTGCTGGGCGCCGACGAGGACACGGCCCTGCTGCTGGAGCGGCTGTCCGAGCAGGAGCGGCTGGTCGCGTTCCACCGGGACGAACTGCACCAGACCAACCAGGGCGTGCTCGCCCTGCACGCGGAGCTGGACGCCGCCGGTCAGGCCCAGCAGGAGGCGTTCGGCGCCGAGCGCAGGGCCCGCGAGGAGGCGGAGAGCGCCCGCCGGCGCCTCACCTTCCTGGCCGACGCGAGCGCCGCCCTGACCTCCTCGCTCGACCACGACGAGGTGGTGCGCCGGCTTCCGGAGCTCCTCGTCCCGGAGTACGCCCGCAGCGTCGACGTCTGGCTGTTCGACGGTGACGACGACCGGCGTACCGCGGCGCCGCACCCGGCCGCGGCCGTGGTCGCGGCCCGCACCGGACGCCCCCAGTACGCCGCCCGCGAGCCCGGCGGCCTGCCCGGGGTCGACCACCAGCCGCCGTCCGCACTGGATCCCGAAAGCCCCCTGCTGTGTGTCCCGTTGCCCACCCGCCGGGCTCCCCTGGGGGTGCTGACCCTGGCACCGCCCGGCGACGGCTGGGACCCGGACGACGTGGTCATGCTCATCGAGTTCGCCCGGCGGGCCAGCGTGGCGATCGACAACGCCCGGCGCTTCGAGCACAACCGCGACATCGCCGAGACGCTCCAGCGGGCCCTGCTCACCGACCTGCCCGCCGGGCCGGGCCTCAGCCTGGCCGCCCGCTATCTGCCGGCGACGCACGGACTGAACATCGGCGGTGACTGGTACGACGCCTTCCGCCAGCCCGACGGGTCCCTGATCGCCGTGGTCGGCGACGTCACCGGGCACGGGCTGCACGCGGCCGTCATGATGAGCCAACTGCGCACCGCGCTGCGGGCGTACGCCGTGGACGGCGGCAGTCCGGGCACACTGCTGACCCGGCTGCACACGTTCCTGCACCATCTCCAGCCCGACCTCTACGCCACCGCCGTCATCGCCCGGTTCCGGCCCGGTCAGCCCTCACTGACCTGGGCCGCCGCGGGCCACCCCCCGCCCCTGCTGCGCACTCCCGACGGGCGGGTGCACACGCTGGACGCGAAGCCCGGCGCCATGCTGGGCATCCCGCTGTCCCAGGAGATCGACGACCACACCGTGCCCCTGCCGCCGGGCTCCACCCTGGCCCTCTACACGGACGGTCTGGTGGAACGCCGGGCCCAGGGCATAGATCCGGGCATAGCGCGCCTCGCGGACGCGCTGGGGTCCTTCGGCCCCGCGGACCTGGCGGACCTGGACGGTTCGGCCGACCGCGTGCTGGACCCGATGCTGAGCGACTCCGAACGCGACGACGACGTCTGTCTGCTGCTGTGCCATGTCACGGGGTAGCCGTCCACGGCGTGCCGGGGCCCTGTGATCCAAAAGGTTGTCTCCGGCCCGGTGCGTTTCGGCGGTGGGGCGGGCAAGGTTGTCCTCGACGCGTTCGTCTGCCTGCCGCGTCCAGCTGGCGGAACGGCTGGGGCCGCGGTGGGATCGATGTGGTGCGAGCAGCGATCCAGGGCATGCGAAGGGCGTTGGATGCAGACCGCCTGGAGCCGCAGAAAGGGATGAACGACGTGACACGACCCAGGATCCTGGTGGTCGGCGCGGGTTTCGCCGGCGTGGAGTGCGTGCGCCGGCTGGAGCGGAAACTCGGGCCCGACGAAGCCGACGTCACACTGGTGACGCCTTTCTCCTACCAGCTGTATCTGCCGCTGCTGCCCCAGGTCGCCTCCGGTGTGCTGACGCCCCAGTCGATCGCCGTCTCGCTGCGCCGCAGCAGGAAGTACCGCACCCGGATCATTCCCGGCGGCGCGATCGGCGTCGACCTCAAGGCCAAGGTGTGCGTCATCCGCACCATCACCGACCAGATCGTCAACGAGCCCTACGACTACATCGTGCTGGCCCCCGGAAGCGTGACCCGCACCTTCGACATCCCGGGGCTGACCGAGCACGCCTTCGGCATGAAGACCCTCGCCGAGGCCGCCTACATCCGCGACCACGTCATCTCCCA
Source organism: Streptomyces sp. NPDC005648 (assembly GCF_040605395.1). Taxonomy (NCBI): domain Bacteria; kingdom Bacillati; phylum Actinomycetota; class Actinomycetes; order Kitasatosporales; family Streptomycetaceae; genus Streptomyces; species Streptomyces sp. NPDC005648. Next base: position 17,643 of record NZ_JBEXCS010000025.1, read on the forward strand.
GCTCGACCTGGCCGACGCCAGCCAGGACCCGGCGGAGCGCGAGTCGAGGCTGCAGTTCGTGGTCGTCGGCGGCGGATACGCCGGCACGGAGACCGCCGCCTGTCTGCAGAAACTCACCCACGCCGCGGTCAAGCGCTACCCGCGCATCGACCCGAAGCTGATCAAGTGGCATCTCATCGACATCGCGCCGAAGTTGATGCCCGAGCTGGGCGACAAGCTGGGCCGCAGCGCCCAGCAGATCCTGGCCCGCCGGGGCATCGAGGTCTCGCTGGGCGTCTCCATCGAGAAGGCGGGCCCCGAGGAGGTCACCTTCACCGACGGCCGGGTGGTGCCGACCCGCACCCTGATCTGGACCGCCGGTGTGGTCGCGAGCCCGCTGATCGCGACGCTCGGCGCGGAGACGGTCCGAGGCCGGCTCGCGGTCACCGCCGAGATGAACCTGCCCGGCCACGACGGCGTGTTCGCGCTGGGCGACTCCGCCGCGGTGCCCGACAAGGCCAAGGACGACGACGCCGCGGTCTGCCCGCCCACGGCCCAGCACGCGATGCGCCAGGGCAAGCACATCGCCGACAACGTCATCGCGACCCTGCGGGGCAAGCCCCTGACGCCGTATGTGCACAAGGACCTCGGCCTCGTCGTGGACCTCGGCGGCAAGGACGCGGTGTCCAAGCCGCTCGGCATCGAACTGCACGGCCTGCCCGCCCAGTTCGCCGCCCGCGGCTATCACTGGATGGCGCTGCGCACCAACGTGGCCAAGGTCCGTGTCGCCACCAACTGGACGCTGAACGCGATCGCCGGCGACGACTTCGTGCGCACCGGCTTCCAGGCCCGCAAGGCCGCCAAACTGAAGGACTTCGAGTACACCGACGCCTACCTGACACCGGAACAGGTGCGGGAGCGGATCGAGGGACAGGGCGGCCAGGGGGCATGAGCCGGGCCCAGGCGCACCGGCCGTCTCGTGTCATGCTGAGATCCGGATCATGACGTGAAGCGGGAGTGAGTACGGCGGCGTGAGGGCAGTGGGTGGGTCGGTCCGGGCGAGGCTGCGCGATCTCGTCGCGGCCTCCGACCCGGGGCTGCTGCGACTGGCGGCGGGCCTGCGGACCGTCGGCGCCATCGCCCTCACGCTGGTCGTGCTCGTCCTGCTGGGGGCCGATGTGCCCCATCTGGTGGGCGGGGCGATCGCGGCGATGGTGGCCACGTTCGCCATCCGGGAGAAGCAACGGGCGCGGCAGGCCCGCACGCTCGCGCTGGGCCTGCCGGTGGCGCTGGCCTCGCTGACCCTGGCGGCGGTGCTGCACTCCCGGGTGGTGGCCGGTGACGTCTTCTTCGTCGCCCTGATCTTCTGCGCGGTCTACGCCCGCCGGTTCGGCGACCGCGGTACCGCGCTGGGGCTCATGGGCTTCCAGATCTACTTCATGTCCCTGTTCGTCGGCGCCACCGCCTCGACCCTGCCGCAGCTGTACGGGGTGGTCGCGGTGGCCTTCGCGAGCAGCGCCCTGGTGCGGTTCGTCCTCGTGCCGGAGACGCCCGCGGGCATCCTGGAGCGGCTGCGCGACGCCTTCCGGGCCCGGCTCGCCCAGCTGGTGTCGGCGCAGCTGGAGCTGCTCGACGCCGGTCCCGAGGAGATCGACAGGGCGCTGGTCGCCGTACGCGACGGGACCGCGCGGCTGCACGAGACGGCCATGATGATCCAGGGCCGGCTGGAGGACGGCACCGACGACGAGGCCGTGGCGCGGCTGGTGCAGCGGCGGATCGCGGACGCCGAGATCGCCGCGGAGCGGCTGGGGCTGCTGCTGCTGACGGCGCGCAGCGCCGAGCGGGCCGACACCCTGACCCTGCATCTGCCGGGCGCGCCCGTCCCGGAGGGCGGTCTGCTGCCGGTGCGGGAGGAGGCGACCGCCGTCCTGCGCCGCGATCTGGAGGCGCTGCGTCTGCTGGTCCTGCGGCCCGTCTCCGCGGGGACGGGCACCGGTCTGGCCCAGGTGCGCAACCGGCTGCTGGGCTACCGGGACGAGGAGAACCTGCCGAAGGCCTCCCCCGCCGTCCAGGACGTCTTCCGGGGCATCGGCGAGGCGGCGAGGGCCGTGCTCGGGCTCAGGATCGCGCTGGGCGGACCGCGGGACGAGTCGGACGACACCCCGTCGACGGCGCGCTCCCGGGAGGAGCTGGACGCCGAGGACGCCGCCATCGACGCGGGCGGGACGGAGGCCCAGGACCGGCCCAAGGGGTGGGAGCGACCGACCACGCGGGCGGCCGTGCAGGTCGCGGTGGGGTCGTCGCTGGCGATCGTCGGCGGCGAGTTCCTCTCCAGTCAGCGCTGGTACTGGGCGGTGCTGACCTGCTGGATCGTCTTCCTCAACACGGCTTCGACGGGCGAGATCCTGGTCAAGGGCTACCGGCGGCTGCTGGGCACCGTCCTCGGCGTCGTGGCCGGGCTGCTGCTCGCCGGGCTGGTCGGCCGTCACACCTGGACGGCGTTCGCGCTGGTGCTGCTGTGCGTGTTCGCGATGTTCTACACGGCGCCGCTGTCGTACACGCTGATGTCGTTCTTCGTCACGGCGGCCCTCGGCGTCCTGTACACGCTGCTGCACACCTACAGCCTGTCGGTGCTGGTGCTGCGGGTGGAGGAGACGGCGCTGGGCGCGGCCTGCGGGATCATCGCGGCGGCACTCGTGCTGCCGGTGCACACGGACCGCCGTACGAACGATCTCCTCGTCACCACGCTGGAGCGGCTCGCCGAGGTCACCGGGGCCGCGATCGACCAGCTCAGCGGCGGACCGCCGGACGAGCTGCTGGACCGGGCGCGCGACCTGGACCAGGCGCTGGCCGATCTGCGGGCCGCGACCCAGCCGCTCACGCATCCGGTCTCACCGCTGCGAACCCGGCGCGACACGGCCCGCTATGTCGTGGCGCTCCTGGAGACGTGCGCCTACCACTCCCGTTCGCTGGCCGCGATGGCCGAGCTGCTGCCCACCCATCCGTCCATCGCGGCCGATCCGCGGCTGCGCCGGGCCGGGCAGCGCATCCTGGGCAACATCCGTGCCGTCAGCGCCCGGGTCGCCGACGAGCGGGCCGCCGTCGCGATCGAGACGGGCCCGAGCATCGCCTCCCTGCTGGAGTCCGAGCTGCCCGGCGGCTCACGGTACGGGCGGATCACCGACCGGGTGCTCAGGCATCTCCAGCGGCTCGACGAGGCCGTGGTGGGACTGGGCCGGCCGCTGAAGGTGCCGGTGGCCGCGCCCGAGCGGTGAGTGCCCCGGAAGTCGGCGGGCCTGCGGAAGCCGGAGGCCCTCAGAAGTCCGTGGGCAGCCCGCTCGCCTCCGCGATGCCGCGCAACTCCTCGTTCTGGCGGTGCCGCTCCCGGATGTAGTCGGCGATCTCGCCGAGCCGCGCCGGATCGGAGGCGGTGTCCGCGTCGGTGACCACGCGGATCGGGCCGGTCTCCTCCAGCTGGATCTCGATGACCTCGTTGTCCAGCCTGCCGGTGACGGCCGCGGCGATGACCAGGGCGGCCTCGTCGCGGATCTCCTGGGGCAGTCCGTCGGTGCCCTCGCCGTCGAGTGCGAAGTCCAGCGCCGGCAGCCGCTCCTCCTCGATCGCCTGCAGGACGGGCTCCACGACGTCGAGCAGGAGCCGGTAGTCGTCCGTGTCCATCCGGGTGCGCAGGATTCCGAGGTACATGTCGACGGGCCGGTGCTCGGGTGGGAACTCGGATTCGTTCATCCCGTCCGTGTGCCCAGCCTCGCCCGGGTCAGACCCGCCGCCACCGGGCGAGTGCGAAGGAGAACACACCGAACAGCACCAGACCGGCGGCGACGCAGGCCAGCAGCCATGGGCCGAGCGGGGTGTGGGCGAAGGAACGCAGGGTGTCGTCGAGCCCCTTGGCCCGGTCCGGCCGGTAGTCGACGGCGGCACGCACCGCGAAGCATCCCGCGGCGGCGAACACCAGTCCGCGCGCCGCCCCGCCCGCCACGCCCGTGACGTCCACGAGCCGGATCGCCCAGCGGGACATCCGGCCGAGCTTGAGATCACGGCGGTAGTCCCGGCGCACGGCCCGTGCGCCCACCCACAGGCCGGCCATCACGACCCCCGCGCCGGCCGCGCCCACCAGCCACTGTCCGGCCGGCAGGTCGAGCGCCCGGGCGGTGACGTCGCGGGACTGCCGGTCGCTGGAGCCGCCGCTCCCCCCGTGCGGGCCGGCCGCGAACGCCAGCACCGAGTAGGCGACGAAGGCGTAGAAGACACAGCGGACGAGAGCGAGCAGCCGCTTCCGCACGCTGCGGCCGTCCTTCCCGACCGAGCCGAAGACGGCCTCCGAAAGGCGCCACAGCGCCATGCCGACGAGGCCCAGGCCCAGGGCCCACAGCAGAACGGCACCGAAGGGCTGCCGGGCCAGTTCGGCGACGGCGCCGCCCCGGTCCGCCTGCTGGTTCGTGTCGCCGAAGGCGACCTGCAGGGCCAGCGCCCCGACCAGCAGATAGATCGTGCCTCGCGCGGCGAGCCCGGCACGGGCGGCGCCCTCGGTCACGGATCCCCGCGCCGCCCGCTCGGCGTCCATGCGAGTGGTATGTGACATAGCACTGGAATTCATCCGGCCCTCCCGTCGTCCGATTGCCCCGCCCCGGCCCCCGCACACCCGCCCGGCGCTCAGGACCTCCGCATCCGTGTGCCCCACCCGTCGCGGCCGAGGGCGTGCACATGTTCCAGGGCGTCCAGGACGACGGTGCCCTCGTGCCAGGCGAGCCAGCGGCCGCTCTCGGCGCCCAGCACGTCCAGGGCCTTGAGCTGGGCGCGGGACAGCTCGTCCAGGCGGTGTGCGACATGCGCCGACACCATGCCGACGCACAGACCCGAAGTGGTCGTCAGCGGAACGCTGTGCACGCCCCGGCAGCCCGCGGCGAGGATCGCCGCCCGGGCCGGTTCGTCGAACACCGGGTCGCTCTCCACGTCCCGGACGGTGACCTGGGCGATGTCACGCGCGGCCTTGGCGCAGGCGGTGCCGTCGTCACCGACGTACGCGAAGAAGTCGACGAACTCCTCGGTGAGACCGGTGTGCTTCTCGATGTACAGGCCGCCGTCGACCCGGTCGGCCACCTGGACATTGCCCATGTCGGCGCCGACGACGGCGAGGGTCCGGGTCAGGACCGCGCTCAGGACCGCGCCGCGGTTGCCGGCGTCCGGCCGGTGCTGCGGCACGAAGCCGAGCGCGGGTTCGGGCTCCCGGACTCGCTGCGGGAACCACAGCTCGTCCGTCCCGGGCCGCGGGGCGGCGACCAGGACGCGCGCGAGCGTCCGCAGTTTGACGTTGTGGCGCTGCGAGGCCCGCTGCAGCAGCGCGAACGCGCTGTCCGCGTCGGAGAGCCGGTAGCGCTCCTGCAGGATGCCCTGCGCCTGGGCGATCAGCGGACGGGTGCGGGCACGGACGCGCAGTCCGCGCACCTCGGCGCGCAGCCGCTCCACCTCGTCGTGCTCCGCGGGCTCGTCCGCTGTCATGGTCTGTCTCGGTCCTTCCGTTCCGGTCGTCCTCACGCAGCCGTGCCCGGTGCGCCGGAGTGCGCATTCGGGCACGGCCGTGGCTCGCGTTCCGTTCAGTCGGCGACGGGGGTGGCGGTCGGCCGGAAGTGGTGGTCCGCCGACCCCGCCGCCAGCAGGCGGTGGGCCGCCTCCAGGGCCCGTCTGACGTCGCGTGTCCCGGTGGTCACGCACAGGGTGTAGGCCAGGTCCTGCGCCCGTGGTCCCGCCCAGCCCCGGCCGGTCTCGGCCTCCTCGGCCAGCAGAGCCTCGTACTCGTCCACGAGTTTGCGCAGAACGGCTGGATGAGGGATCAGCATCATTCGCTCACTCCTTGTCGAATCCGGACCGCTCAGGCGACGGTGGGCCGCCGCCGGCCGTCCCGTCGGTTCTGCTGATCCATGGCCTCGGCACGCACGCGGGCGCAGCTGCGGCTGATGAGGCGGGAGACGTGCATCTGCGAGATGCCGAGCTGGTCGGCGATCCGGCTCTGCGTCATGTCCTCGAAGAAGCGCATGTAGAGGATGGCCCGTTCACGCTCGGGCAGCCGGCGCAGACCTTCCTTGGCGGACTCGCGGTCGATGACGACGTCGTACGAGGAGTCCGAGGCGCCCAGGGTGTCCGCGAGGCTGTAGCCGTCCTCGTCGCCGGAGAGTTCGGCGTCCAGGGAGAGGGTGCTGAAGCTCTCCAGTGCCTCCAGTCCTGCGCTGATCTCGTCCTCGGTGAGCCCGGTGTGGGCGGCGAGGTCGGCGACGGTGGGTTCGGGGCTGCCCGGGGTCTGGGTGAGCTCTCGGCGGGCCACCCGGACCTTGTTGCGCAGCTCCTGGACGCGGCGGGGCACCCTGAGGGCCCACATCCGGTCCCGGAAGTGGCGCTTGACCTCGCCGGTGATGGTGGGCACGGCGTAGCTTTCGAAGGCGCCGCGCTCCGGGTCGAAGCGGTCGATGGCCTTGACCAGTCCGAGGGCCGCGACCTGGCGCAGGTCCTCGACGGACTCACCGCGGTCGCGGAACCGGCCGGCGATGCGGTGGGCCATGGGCAGCCAGGCGGTGACGAGTTCGTCGCGGATGGCGTCCCGCTCGGGGCCGTCCTCCAGGGCTGCCAGACGGACGAAGAGGTCCGCCGTGTCGGGTGCGTCGTCGTGCCGCCGCGCGGAGGACGCGGTCGGCCGGGTCTGCGTGCCGGGACGGCTGGTCGACGTGTCGATGAGCATGCGGATTCGCTCCTGAACGAGGGGGGTCTCAGGGACTTACCGCGGGACGGGCGCCGCCCGGACCGGTCGAGGGGCCCGGGGCGGTCGTTCCGCTCCCGCTGGCGCGCCTCCGGTCCGAAGCACGAAATTCCGCCTGCCCTGCGCTTACGACCGCAAACAGCAGACGCGAGAAATTTTCACGGCAGCTCCACCACGGCGGTGATGCGCTTGCCGCCGGCGGGCAGCTCGGACACCCGCACATCGCGTGCCAGGCGGCAGACGATGGGCCACCCGTGTCCGCCCACCCGGTACCGGCCGCGCGGGTCGACCGGCGGCCTCACCATCGGCACCTCGTCGCTGCGGTCGCTCACCGAGACGCACAGACAGGGGCCGGCGACGTCGACGTGGAAGTCCGTGACCCCGCCGCCGTGCAGGATGGCGTTGCTCGTGAGTTCGGAGGCCACCAGCAGGGCGTCGCCGAGGGCGTCGGGATCGCATGTCGTGTGAGTGACCCGGCAGCGCTCTCGCACCACTCGCTCCACGGCGCGGCGCGCCTCGGCCGGCTTGCACAGACGGGTCGACGCGGGGCTCTCCGCGCGCGTCGGCTCATCAACGGTTTCGGTCGTGTGCTGCTCGCACATCGCCTGGCTCCCTGTCGGCTGAGAGTACTGGCTCCTGATCGGGGTGGTGCGCAGCCGGGCCCGGCCGCCCACGGGTAGCGCACCGGGCGGGTACCGCGGGTCTCCTCTGTTTCGGCTCACCGGCATCGGTCCCGCCAAACCTTCCTGGCCGGGTCCGTGGTCACCTGTCATTTCGACGGGCGGAGGGGGTACCCGGTCGTCATGGCCGATGTCGTGGACTCAGACGAACTGCTGCGCCGTCTCCAGCGCGCCCGCGCATGCGCACAGCAGGAGGAGCGCGCCTGGCGGGCGCGGCGCGACGAACTCGGGGCGGAGCGGTCGGATCCAGCGCGGGACGCCGTGGTGCGGACGCTGGCGTACGAGACCGTGGTCCGGGTGCTGGACGAGATCCTGACCCCCGGCAAGCACGGCGGCCGGGACTGACCGGGCGTTCGGTTGCCGCCGTACGGGCCGATTGGCGGTGCCGGTCGGCGGGAACCCGGAGCGCATGTCGAACGATCACAGCCGTGCACCCGTTCTGGAAGCCCTGACCGACTACCACCAGAAGGAGCGGTTGTCGTTCACCCCGCCCGGGCACAAACAGGCCCGGGGCGCCGATCCCGCCGTGCGCGAGGTGCTCGGTGACGCGGTCTTCCTCGGTGATGTGCTGGCGTCGGGCGGGCTGGACGACCGGCTCACCCGGGGGCAGGTGCTGGAGCGGGCCGAGGAGCTGATGGCCGATGTCGTGCACGCCGATCACACCTTCTTCACCACGTGCGGGAGTTCGCTGTCCGTCAAGGCGGCGATGCTGGCGGTCGCGGGACCGCACGAGAAGCTGCTGATCGGCCGGGACGCCCACAAGTCGGTGGTCTCCGGGCTGGTCCTGTCCGGTATCGAGCCGGTGTGGGTGGAGCCCCGGTGGGACGCCGAGCGGCGCCTTGCGCACCCGCCGTCGGCGGAGAGCTTCGAGAAGGCCTTCGACATCCATCCCGACGCCAAGGGCGCCCTGGTCACCAGCCCGACACCGTACGGCGCCGCCGCGGACCTGCGGGCGATCGCGGAGGTCTGTCACCGCCGTTCGCTGCCGCTGATCGTGGACGAGGCCTGGGGAGCGCATCTGCCCTTCCATCCGGACCTGCCGTCCTGGGCGATGGACGCGGGCGCCGACATCTGCGTGACCAGCATCCACAAGATGGGCAGCGGTCTTGAGCAGGGTTCGGTCTTCCATCTGCAGGGTGATCTGGTGCCGCCACAGGTGCTGAAGATGCGCTCCGACCTGCTCGGCACGACCAGCCCCTCGGTCCTCCTGTACGCGGGGCTCGACGGCTGGCGCCGGCAGATGGCGCTGCGCGGCGAGGAGCTGATGGGCGGTGCGCTGGGTCTGGCGGCCGAAGTGCGGGCGGCCGTCGAGGAGATCGACGGCATGCATGTCAACGACCGGTCCGACTTCTGCGGACCGGGGCTGGCCGACGACTTCGACCCGCTGCCCTGCGTCATCGATGTGACGGGTCTCGGGGTCACGGGCTTCCAGGCCTCCGACTGGCTGCGCGAGCACCGGAAGCTGGACATGCATCTGAGCGACCACCGCAGGATCGGCGCCCAGATCACCCACGCCGACGACCAGGACACGGCGGACCAGTTGCTCGCCGCGCTCAAGGACCTGGCGCGGGCCGCGCCCGAACTGCCGCGCGCCCCGCGCGTGGAGGTGCCGGAACCCGGCGAACTGCGGCTCGCGCAGGCCATGTTGCCCAGGGACGCCTTCTTCGGACGCACCAAGGACGTGCCCCTGTCCGATGCCGCGGGCCGGGTCACGGCGGAGATGATCACGCCGTATCCGCCGGGGATCCCCGCGATCCTGCCGGGCGAACGGCTGACCGAACCCGTGCTCCGCTATCTGCGCACGGGGCTTGAGGCGGGCATGAACCTGCCGGACCCGAGCGATCCGGAGCTGGAGACGATCAGGGTCGTGGCGGCGGGCGAGGAGTCCGTGAAGTGAAACCGGTCACGTGACCCGATTCCGGCTACGCGAAACGCCCCGGATGGTTTACCGTTCATCCATACGTGGTGGCGGAGTCGACCGTATCGTCCTCCACCATCACCGAGAACGGCCCTGGCTGGCCTCCCCCGTCCAGCCAGGGCTTTTTCATGCCCTGGCACGTCCTCGCGCGAAAGCCGTCGTCCGCCGAGGTGCCCGGGGCGCCCACAGCGGCTGAAATGGGCGTAGGCAAACACCGGACCCCCTGCCGGCGAGGAGCCCCGCGCCATGACCAAAGCGATAAAACTGCTGACCGCCCTCCCCCAGCCCCAGCGCCAGCACCTGATGACCCTCGCCAAGGAGGTCTCCTTCCCGGAGGACACCCGGATCTTCGAGGCGGGGGGCCGGGCCGACCGGTTCTGGGTCATCCGCTCGGGGGCGGTCTCCCTCGACCAGCGCGTCAACTCGCTGCAGCGGGTGACGGTGGCCAGCCTCGGCTCGGGCGATCTGCTCGGCTGGTCCTGGCTGTTCCCCCCGCACGAGTGGGACTTCGGCGCCGAGGCCTTCAGCCCGGTGCGCGCCTACGAGTTCGACGCGGCGCGGGTGCTGCGGCTGTGCGAGGAGGACCCGCAGCTGGGCATCGTGCTGGTGCGCAGTGTGGCCGAGATCCTCGCGCACCGGCTGGAGATGACCCGCGGCAAGCTGATGGAGCAGTACGCGGGCCACCGGCGCGGGAGGCTGTAGCCGCTCAGACGCGATAGCGGCGCAGGGCCGGCACCGCGGCGGCGAGGGCCAGCATCACGGCGACGACCAGGAGACCGCCGCCCGCCACGGCCGCGCGCGGACCGAAGGCCGAGCCCGCGGTGCCGTGCAGGACGTCGGCGAGTCGCGGACCGCCCGCGACGACGACGGTGAAGACGCCCTGCATACGACCGCGCATCTCGTCGGTGGCCGCGGACAGCAGGATCGCCCCGCGGAAGACCATCGACACCATGTCGGCCACCCCGGCGACGGCCAGGAAGGCGGCCCCGATCCACAGGTTGCCGCTCAGTCCGAACCCGGTGATCGCGGCGCCCCAGGTGACGACCGCGCCGATCACCATCCAGCCGTGTCTGCGGGCCCGGGAGAAAGTGCCGGAGAACAGCCCGCCCAGCACCGCCCCGATGGGGATCGCCGCGAACAGCAGGCCGAGGGCGAGCCCTTCGCCGTAGGAGCCGTACGTCTCGGCGGCGAGCTGGGGGAACAGGGCGCGGGGCATGCCGAAGACCATGGCGATGATGTCGGCGAGGAAGGACAGCAGCAGCACCTTGTGCAGGGAGATGTAGCGGAAGCCCTCCGCGATCTCGCGCACTCCGGCGCGTCGCGTCGTCGAGCCCGCCAGCGGGGGCAGCGCCGGCAGCCGGTAGACCGCCCAGACGGTGACGCACAGCGCGAGCGCGTCGATCAGGTACAGCTCGGGCAGGCCGATGACCGGGATCAGGGCGCCGGCGAGCAGGGGGCCGACGACCTGGCCGGTCTGCATGACGGTCGAGCCCAGGGCGTTGGCGGCGGGCAGCTGGGCCTCGGGCACCAGACGGGCGATGGACGCGTTGCGGGCCGGGGCGTTCAGACCCCAGAACGCCTGCTGCAGGGCGAGCAGGAGCATCAGCGCGGCCACCGACTCCAGGCCGGTGACGGCCTGGAGCCAGAAGAGCAGCGAGGTGACGGCTATGCCGCCGTTGGTGATCAGCAGCAGCTTGCGGCGGTCCATGCTGTCGGCGACCGCGCCGCCCCACAGCGCGAACACGATCAGCGGCAGGAGGCCGGCGAGACTGGCGGCGCCGACCCATGCCGAGGAGCCGGTGATGTCGTAGATCTGCTTGGGGACGGCGACCGCGGTGAGCTGGCTGCCCACCGCGGTGACGATGGTGGAGGACCAGAGCCTGCGGTAGGCGGGGACGCGCAGCGGGCGGGTGTCCATCGCCCAGCGGCGCCAGCCGCGCCGCGGCGGGGCCTGCTCCTCCTCGGCGGCGGGGGCCGGTGACTGGGGCTCGGTGCTGCTCTCGCTGGTGTCCACGGGCTTCCTGGTTGCTCGATACATCTTTCGGGCCGGGGTTCACTATCCCAGCACCGCAAGCGAGTTCGGGCACACGATCTCAGTCCGTGGACTGCGCATCGCGCGGGGTCACGCCCTCGCGACGAGCGTGACGCCGAGTGTGATCATGGTCGCCGCGACGAGTCCGTCCAGCACCCGCCAGGAGGACGGCCTGGCCAGGAAGCGGCTGAGCAGCCGGCCGCCGAAGCCGAGCGCCGCGAACCAGCAGAGGCTGGCGAGGGCGGCGCCGAGGCCGAAGGTCCAGCGCAGCGCGCCGCGGTCGGCGGCGATCGAGCCGACGAGGAACACCGTGTCCAGGTAGACATGCGGGTTGAGCCAGGTCAGCGCGAGGCAGGTGAGGACCGCCCGCCGGCGTGACCCCTCGGCCCCGCCCCCGGTGTCCAGCGCGCCCTGCGGGCGCACCACACGGCGGGCGGCCAGGGCGCCGTAGCAGAGCAGGAAGGCGCCACCGATCCAGCCGACCGCGGTGAGCGCCTCCGGGTACGCCACCACCAGCGCGCCCACTCCGCCGACCCCGAGGGCGATCAGGACGGCGTCGGACAGGGCGCAGATCCCGACCACGGCGAGGACGGCGTCGCGGCGGATGCCCTGTCTCAGGACGAAGGCGTTCTGGGCGCCGATGGCGACGATGAGCGAGAGGCCGGTGCCGAATCCCGCGGCCGCGGTGGTCAGAGCGTTGGTCATGGCTTCGACGTTACGGAGACGATCACCAGGCGTACAGCTAAAGATTCTTACGTATCATTAGCTCACATGAAGACCGAGCTGACCGAGCTCCCGCTGGACCAGGTGCGGACGCTGCTCGCGGTCGTGGACGAGGGCACGTTCGACGCGGCCGCCGTGGCGCTGCATGTGACGCCGTCGGCGATCAGCCAACGGGTGAAGGCGCTGGAGCGGCGCACGGGCCGGGTGCTGCTGATGCGCACGAAACCGGTGCGGCCCACGGAGTCGGGCGAGGTGGTGGTGCGGTTCGCCCGCCAGCTGGCGCGGCTGGAGCGCGACGCACGCGCCGAGCTGGGCATGAGCGGGGCCGGGGAGCCGACGCGGGTGTCGGTCGCGGTGAACGCCGACTCCCTGGCCACCTGGTTCCTCCCCGCGCTCACCCGGGTGCGGCACGAACCCCGGCTCTGCTTCGAGCTGCGCCGTGAGGACGAGACCCGTACGGCGTCGCTGCTGCGCGAGGGGCTGGTGATGGCGGCGGTGACCTCGTCGCCCGAGCCGGTCACGGGCTGCTCGGCGCGCAACCTGGGCCGGATGCGCTATCTCCCCGTGGCGACGCCGGAGTTCGCCCGTCTCCACCTCGACGGCCCGCTGCGGGACGTCCTCGCCGTGGCGCCCACGGTGGCCTTCGACCGCAGCGACGACCTTCAGGACGGCTTCGTGCGCCGGCTGCGGCGCGGCGCGGGCGGCGCGAGTCCGGTACGGCACTTCGTCCCGACGTCGGAGGGGTTCGTGGAGGCGGTCGCCGCGGGGTTCGGGTGGGGCGTGGTACCGGAGGTGCAGGCCGAGCCGCTGCTGCGCGCCGGACGCCTGGTGAACTTCGCACCGGGACGCTCCGTCGACGTCTCCCTGTACTGGCAGCAGTGGAAACTGGACTCCCCGGCCCTCGCGGCGGTCGCCGAGGCCGTCGTGGGGGCAGCGAGCGAGGCGCTGCGCGGCTGAAGCGCGTCCCGGCGCTGGCGGGGGCGGGGAACCGGTGCGCCAGGAACGGCACCTGCCCGGCCGCGTGTGACGAGCCCGGGACAGCCGGGCGCTCACTGCGCGCGCCGAACTCGTCGTAGGGGCAGCGGGCGAGGCGCTGCGCGGCTGAGGCGCGTCGCGGTGGGGCGGGCGCGCGGAAACTCGTCGGTCAGGAACGCGAGTCCCGCAGCTGGTCGGGCGTGCTGTCGAGCATCGCCGCCAGCAGCGGCGCGGCCTCCGCGATGCAGGGGTGACCGGCGCGGGGCAGTCTGGCGCTCGCGGCGTGCGCCGAAGTCGTCGTGGGGGGGGCGGGGGCGGGAGGCGGTGGGTCAGGGACGCGGGTGCCGGAGTTGGTCGGCCGCGCTGTCGAGCAGCATCTCCAGCGCTGTCGGATACGCGCTGCCGACCATGCGCGCCGCCAGCAGGGGCGCGGCCTCCGCGATACGGGGGTGGGTCGTGCGGGGCAGCCGGGCGTAGGTGGAGCGCCACATGTCCTCGTCGGCCCGAAGGGCGGCGCGCGGCAGGGCGAGGGAGGCGGCGTCGAGGGCGGCGAAGGCCAGGGTCTGGTCGATGAAGGCGTGGTAGATGCGGACCGTGTCGGGCAGGGGGAATCCGGCGGTGCGCAGGATGTCCAGCACGGCCTCGTCCGCGGCCAGTTCGTTGGCCCGGCCGGTGACCCGGCTCGTGGTGAGGACGGCCGCCTGCGGGTGGGAGACGTAGACGCCGTGGATGCGCAGCCCGACGGAGCGCAGATCGGCCCGCCACCCGCCCGTCGGCCGCCAGCCGTCCAGGGCCTGCCCGATGAGCGCGTCGCCGATGGCGAGCGTCAGGTCGTCCATACCGCGGAAGTAGCGGTAGAGCGTGCTCGGGTCGGCGTCCAGGGCGAGGCCGAGGCGGCGGGCGGTGAGGCCGGCGCTGCCGTGTTCGCGCAGCATGCGCAGCGCGGTCTCGACGATCAGCCGCTCGGAGAGCACGGTGCCGCTCTTGGTCGGGCGGCGCCGGCGCCGCTTCTCCTCGGGCACGACGGGCTTGGGCACGCGTCCTCCTCGACCCTTATGCCAACGCCATTGACCTTACGTGACCCGGCGGCGTTGTATCTCCGGCGGGGCCCCTCGTCATCACTCCTCAAGGACAGGGAGATCTGTCATGCGTGTACTGCTCGTGGGCGCCGGCGGAGTCGGCACCGCCGTCACCCGGATCGCGGCCCGGCGCTCGTTCTTCGACGCGATGGTGGTGGCCGACTACGACCCGGCACGGGCCGAGGCGGCGGTCGCGGCCGTCGACGACGCCCGTTTCCACGCCGAGCGCGTCGACGCGGGCGACGAGGCCGCGGTGACGGCACTGCTGCGCCGGCACGACTGCGACGTGCTCCTGAACGCCACCGACCCGCGCTTCGTCATGCCGCTGTTCCGGGCGGCGCGAGCGGCGGGCACCGGCTATGTCGACATGGCGATGTCGCTGTCCCACCCGCATCCGGAGCGCCCGTACACCGAGTGCGGGGTCAAGCTCGGCGACGACCAGTTCGCGCGGGCCGAGGAGTGGGAGAAGGCGGGCGCGCTGGCCCTCGTCGGCATGGGTGTGGAGCCGGGGCTGTCCGACGTCTTCGCCCGGTACGCCGCCGACGAGCTCTTCGACGAGATCGAGGAGATCGGTGTCCGCGACGGGGCGAACCTCACCGTCGACGGCTATGACTTCGCCCCCTCCTTCAGCATCTGGACCACGATCGAGGAGTGCCTGAACCCACCGGTCGTCTACGAGGCCGACCGCGGCTGGTTCACCACCGAGCCGTTCAGCGAGCCGGAGGTGTTCGACTTCCCCGAGGGGATCGGTCCGGTCGAGTGCGTGAACGTGGAGCACGAGGAGGTGCTCCTCGTACCGCGCTGGGTGGACGCCCGCCGGGTCACCTTCAAGTACGGCCTGGGCGCCGAGTTCATCGAGACGCTGCGCACCCTGCGCCTGCTGGGTCTGGACCGGACGGCGCCGGTGACCGTGCCGAGCGCGGACGGACCGGTGGCGGTCTCACCGCGTGACGTCGTCGCCGCGTGTCTGCCCGACCCGGCGACGCTGGGCGAGCGGATGCACGGCAAGACCTGCGCCGGCACCTGGGTGCGGGGCACCAAGGACGGCACGCCGCGCGAGGTGTACCTGTACCACGTGGTCGACAACCAGTGGTCCATGAAGGAGTACGGCAGCCAGGCCGTGGTGTGGCAGACCGCCGTCAACCCGGTCGTCGCCCTCGAACTCCTCGCCACCGGTGCGTGGTCGGGGTCCGGCGTCCTCGGCCCGGAGGCGTTCGAGGCGGGTCCGTTCCTGGATCTGCTGCACGCGTACGGCTCTCCGTGGGGCATGCGGGAGCAGTGACACCGTTTCTTCGCGACTTTCGCTGTTTCACTCGCGCATCGACAGGTGACCCGAAAACGAGTAAGCCATTCGCGAGGGCACGTACGACTTCGATCGCAGGTGAATTTGATGGACAACTGGCGAGACCAGGCCGCGTGCCGTTACGAGGACCCCGAGCTGTTCTTCCCGATCGGCACGTCGGGTCCCTCGTTGTTGCAGACGGTGCAGGCGAAGGCGGTGTGCGCGCGCTGCCCGGTGCGGGAGCAGTGCCTGGAGTGGGCATTGGACCATGGAGAGATTCTGGGAGTCTGGGGTGGTGCGGGGGAGAACGAACGGCGGGCCCTGCGCCGGAGGCGGGCGCGGGCCGAAGCGCGCCGGGGGTAGCGCGTAAGCCCCTCAGCCGGCCGGCAGTCGCATGGTGAACTCGGTTCCCGTTCCGGGCTCGCTGGTGGCTGTGACGGTTCCCCCGTGCGCGGCGATCAAGTGGCGGACTATCGACAGGCCCAGGCCGCTGCCTCCTGTGCGGCGGCTTCGGGACTTCTCGGCCCGCCAGAAGCGGTCGAAGATGTGCGGGAGGTCCTCGGGGTCGATTCCGCTTCCCGTGTCGGTGACGGTGAGGACGACCTCGTCGGCGTCCCGGCGGGCCATGAGGGTGACCGTGCCGTCGGGCGGGGTGTGGCGCAGGGCGTTGGATACCAGGTTGCCCAGGGCCTGGCGCATCCGGACGGGGTCCGCCTCGAGCCAGGTGGTGTCGTCGGCCTTGGTGTGGACGGTGACACCGGCCGTGGCCGCGGCGACGCGGTGGGCGGCGGCCACCTGGTCGAGGAGTTCGTCGGCGCGCAGGGGCTCGGGGTGCAGCCGGAGCGTGCCCGCGTCGGCGGCCGCCAGATCCTGGAGGTCGTCGATGATGCGCTGGAGGACGACGGCCTCCTCGTGCAGCGAGGAGAGAAGGGCCGGGTCGGGGTCGACGACTCCGTCCCGGGTCACCTCCAGCCAGCCTCGGATGTTGGTGAGCGGGCTGCGCAGTTCATGGGCGATGTCGCTGACCATGGCCTTGCGCTGCTCCTCCAGGCGTTCTCGGCGCTCGGTGAGGTCGTTGAACGCCTCGGCCAGGATGCCCGTCTCGTCCCGGGTCGTGACCGGGACCCGCACATGGAGTTCCGGGGGCTGCTGAGCCGCCGCGGTGAGTGCGCGCAGGGGCCGTACCAGGCGGGTGGCGACCACGGCGGTGACCGCGACCGTGACGGCCAGGACCAGGCCGACCACGCCGACGATCTTGGCCTTGTTGGCCGGTGACATGTTCCAGCGGGGCGGGGTGGTGTCGTCACCGCCGAGGAACAGCTCCGCCACCGGGGCCACATAGGGGTCGAGTTGGGCCCGCAGCTCGTCCTCGGCGCAGCTCTGCGCTGTCTTCCGGTCCACCTCGCTGTCCACGGCGAACTTGGCGAGGACGAATCTGGTCAGCGGGTTCCTGCCGCTCGGGTTGAGCCGGAGGTACAGGGGCGCGTTCCCGTGCCGGCCGTGCCGCTCCAGACAGGCGCGGACCCCGTCGGTGAGGCCGTCGAGGGCCTTCTGCTCGGTGGAGGTGGGGACGTCGAGGCGGTCGTAGCCGCATTCCGCGGGGAGGGGCTGGGTGGTCGGGGAGCCGTCCCGGTCGAGGATGACCGGCCGGCCGCCGGGGATCGTCGCGACCTTGGTGTCGATGCCGAAGCGGGAGTAGCAGGTCCGTTTCTTCTCGGCGATCGCCTCCAGCTCGGCGCGTTCCCCCGCCGTGAGCCGGTAGGGGCCCACCGCGCGCGGGTCGACGCCGTTCAGCTGGGCCCCGGTCTCGCTGTAGGTGTCGGTGTGCAGGGGGTCGACGGTGGCGGCGGCGCCGAGCGGCAGGGCGGTGCCCTTGCCGGCCGAGTCGGCGATGGGGGTGCGGTCGGGGGTGGTCAGGGCGATACGGCGGCCGGTGCGCGCGGCGAGGGTGCGGACGAGGGGCTGGACGCCGGTCCACCGCGGATGGGTGGCGGCGTAGCCGCTGAGTTCGGCGAGGATCTTCATGTCGTCGGCGAGGTCCTGGCCCTGTTCCTCGCGCAGGGCACGGGTGGTGGTCTCCACCGCGAGCCAGGTCGTCGCCGCCACGGAGCACACCGCGATGAGCGCCGAGGCGAACAGCAGCCGGACCAGCAGACGTTTGCGCAGCGGGATACGGCGTTTCACGGGCGGCCGCCGCTGAGCTTGTAGCCCACCCCGAACACGGTCAGCAGCCGGACCGGGCGGCGCGGGTTCTCCTCGATCTTCCTGCGCAGGTTCATGATGTGCACATCGACGGCCCGCTCGGTGGAGGCCCGGTCGATGCCCCGGGTGACCTCCAGCAACTGCCGCCGGGTGAACACCCGTTCAGGCTCCCCCGCCATGGCGAGCAGGATCTGGAACTCGGCCGGCGTGCATTCCACGGGCTCGTCGTCGCACCGCACCTCGTGACGCTGCGGATCGACGGCGAGGCCCGCCGCCCGTACGACGGGATCCTCACGGACGCCGACGGCGCGGCCGCTGCGCCGCAGCACCGTACGGATGCGGGCCATCAGCTCCCGCGGGCTGTACGGCTTGGTCATGTAGTCGTCGGCGCCCAGCTCCAGGCCCAGCAGCACGTCGTCCTCGTCGGAGCGCGCGGTGAGCATCAGGACCGGGATCTCGGCCTGTTCGGGGTCCGTGCCCCGCAGGACCCGGCACACGCCGAAGCCGTCGATCACGGGGAGCATCAGGTCGAGGACGACGAGGTCGGGTCTGAGCCGGCGGGCGGCGTCCAGCGCCGCCGCCCCGTCATGGACGACGGTGGCCGTGTGGCCCTCGGCCAGCAGGGACCGGCGTATGAGTTCGGCCTGCATCTCGTCGTCCTCGGCGACCAGCACATGTGCGCACACTCGGCGGATCCTAAGCGGTCAGTGGGCCAGGGACGCGGCGTCGCCCATGACGACCACGGGGTGCAGGTCCGGGTCGAGGGCGCGGAGCAGCTCCTTCATGTGCTTCGCGGCGATGCTCACACAACCGTGGGTGGGGCCGCCGTGGTCGACGTGGAACCAGATGCCACCGCCGCGTCCCGATCCGAGCGGACGGCTCCAGTCGAGGGGTGAAGTGCCGGGTGTGCGGTTGTAGTTGATGGCGATGACGTAGTCGAAGGCGCCCGCGAGCGGTTCGCCCTCGAAGCCGGTGCCGGGCGCGGTGAAGGCGGAGGACTGGTGGTACGGCAGTCGGGAGCCGGGGTCGTTCAGCAGGCCGCCGGCGTCGGTGAGCTCGTAGACGCCGATCGGTGAGTGGAGGTCTCCGGCCATGTGCTGGTCGGTCCAGCCCCGGAGGGCGTTGTGCGCGGGCCAGCTCGCGCCGGCCTCCCAGCCGGCGCCGGTGCGCTGATACAGGACGACGGTGGACAGCGGGGAGTTCTTGCCCCTGCCGGTGACGACGACGGCCTGGCGGGTGCCGGCCGGTATCCGGCCCAGCGTCTTCGGTCCCAGGCCGGGCAGGAGCGGCGAGGAGCTCACCTGGGACGTGGGGGTCGGAATCGGTACCGCCGCCGAGGTCGTGGTTCCCGCCGCGTCGCCCCCGGAGGGGTGGCCGGGCGATGCCACGGCCCCGCCGCCGCATCCCGTCAGGACGAACAGGGACGCGGCGAGCAGGGCGGCACGGGGTCTGCGCGTGATCATGAACGCATCCTGGCGCAGACATGTGAGGAACTGGTCAGCTTCTAGGCCTTGTTGGGCTTGCCCTGTTGGTAGAGCCAGGTCTGGAACAGGGGGTGCAGATCCTTGCCGGACTCCCGCTCGGCGAGCTTCGTGAACTGAGCCGTCGTTCCGTGTCCGCCCCGGTGCTCGGCCGCCCAGGCGCGCAGGATGCGGAAGAACACCGGGTCGCCGACGGCCTCGCGCAGTTCGTGCAGGGCCATGGCGCCGCGGGCGTAGACGGGGGTGCCGAAGATGTTGGCGCCGCTGCCGGGGTTGCCGGGCGGGAAGGACCACAGGTCGTCGCTGGTGGGGCGGGCGTAGAGGGAGTCGAAGGTCTTCTGCGCGCTGTCGCCGCCGTGCTGTTCGCCGTAGAGCCACTCGGCGTACGTCGCGAAGCCCTCGTTGAGCCAGATGTCCTTCCAGGTGGTCAGCGAGACGGAGTCGCCGAACCACTGGTGGGCGTTCTCGTGGACCAGGGTGCTCAGGTCGGGCGCCGAGTCGTAGAGAGGCCGGGTCTGGGTCTCCAGGGCGAATCCGACGTCGGGCGCCTTGTCGACGATCGATCCGGCGTCGCGGTACGGGTACGGTCCGAACAGCTTGCTCTCCCAGGCGAGGACGGAGGGCAGCTTCTTGAGGACCGGGGCCGCGGCGGCCGCCTCACGCGGGTCGACGGCGTTGTAGACGCGGATGCCGTCGGCGGTGGTGTAGTGCTCGACCTTGAACTTCCCGACGGTCGCGGTGGCGAGGTAGGTGGCCATGGGCTCACGCTCGCGCCAGTGGAAGGTGGTCCTGCCGTGCGCGGTCCGCCGCGAGAGGAGGGTCCCGTTGGAGACGGCGGTACGGTCCTTGGGGACGGTGATCGTGATGTCGTACGAGGACTTGTCCTTGGGGTGGTTGTTCCCCGGGAACCAGGTCATCGCGCCCTGCGGCTCCCCGGCGACGAAGGCGCCGTCGTCGGTGGTGATCCAGCCGTCGGGTGAGCCGTCGGGGTCGGTGACCTGCTTGGGGGTGCCGCTGTAGGTGACCTTGACGCGGAACTCCTGGCCCTTGCGCAGGGCGTGGCGCGGGGTGACGACGAGTTCCTGTCCGTCGCGGCGGAAGGCGGCCCGGGTGCGGTCGACCGTCACACCGGCGACCTTCAGGCCCTTGAGGTCGAGGTCGAAGCGGGTCAGCCGCTGGGTGGCGCGGGCGGTGAGGACCGCGGTGCCGTCGAGGTGGTGGCTCGCCGGGTCGTAACGGAGAGTCAGGTCGTAGTGCTCGACGTGGTAGCCGCCGTCGCCCGCGAGCGGGAAGTAGGGGTCGCCGACGCCCGGCGCTCCGGTGTCGACGGCGACCGCGGTGCCCGCGCCGGCGAGCAGGGCCGCCACGGCGACGGGGACCGTCATGGTCACGGCGGTGTGTCTGACGATCCGTGAACGGGATCGGGATTGCCTCACGTGCGCTCCTGGGGGATGGCGTTGATCGGTCGGCCCCAGGCTAGAGAGCCGAACGACTGGGATTCCTCCTCCTTTTGGCCAAGTCACCCAGCGTCACCCGAATTTCCCGCACTACCCTCGGCGGCATCCGCCACCCGAGAGAGGCCCGACCGTGAGCGTGCGTGTACGACGCGTCTACGACCCGCCCGAGCCGGACGACGGCGTGCGCGTCCTGGTGGACCGGCTGTGGCCGCGCGGCCTGAAGAAGGAGGCGGCGCGTGTCGACGAGTGGCCGAGGGCCCTCACCCCGTCGACCGAGCTGCGCCGGTGGTATCACGCGGGCGAGGGGTCGTACGAGGAGTTCGCAAGCCGTTACGAGGCCGAGCTGAGTGGGCCGGAGGCGTCGGAACTCCTCGGCCATGTGCGGGAGTTGGCGGGCCGGGGCACGATCACCCTGCTGACGGCGTCGAAGACTCCCGACGAGAGCCACGCGACCGTGCTGGCCCGCCTTCTGCGGTCGTGAGACCTCAGCGCGTCTGCTGCGCCGCCGCCCGCCCCGCGGCCCGCCCGGAGAAGAGACAGCCGCCGAGGAAGGTGCCCTCCAGCGCGTTGTAGCCGTGGACGCCTCCACCGCCGAAGCCGGCGACCTCGCCGGCCGCGTACAGGCCCTCGATCGGGGCGCCGTCGGCGCCGAGGGCGCGGGAGTCGAGGTCGGTCTGGACGCCCCCGAGCGTCTTGCGGGTCAGGACGTGCAGCTTGACGCCGATGAGGGGGCCGGCCGCGGGGTCGAGGATGCGGTGCGGGGTCGCGACGCGGCCGAGCCGGTCGCCGATGTAGCGGCGGGCGTTGCGGATGCCCTGGACCTGGGAGTCCTTGCTGTACGGGTTGGCCATCTGCAGGTCGCGGGCCTCGATCTGGCGGCGCAGCTCGGCCGCGTCGAGGAGCGGCTTGTCCGTCAGCTCGTTCATCCTGGCGACCAGCTGCTCCAGGTTCGGGGCGGTCACGAAGTCGGCGCCCTTGCGCAGGAAGGCGTCCACCGGGGCCGGGGCGCCCTTGCCGAGACGGTTCTTCAGCACCGCGGCCCTGTCCTTGGCGGTGATGTCCGGGTTCTGCTCGGAGCCCGACAGCGCGAACTCCTTCTCGACGATCTTCTGGGTGAGGACGAACCAGGAGTGGTCGTGGTCGGCGATGTCCTCGGTGGTGCGCAGATGCCGGAGGGTGCCGAGGGTGTCGTAGCCCGGCAGACAGGGGTCGGGCAGGCGCCGGCCGAGGGCGTCGAACCACATCGAGGACGGGCCGGGCAGGATGCGGATGCCGTGGCCGGGCCAGATCGGGTCCCAGTTCCGCACGCCCTCGGTGTAGTGCCACATACGGTCGCGGTTGACCAGGCGTACGCCCGCCCGCGCGCTGATGTCGAGCATGCGGCCGTCGACGTAGGCGGGTACGCCGGTGACCATCTCGGTGGGCGGGGTGCCCAGGCGCTCGGGCCAGTAGCGGCGGACGATGTCGTGGTTGGCGCCGATGCCACCGGTGGTGACGACGACGGCCTGGGCGGTGAGCTCGAAGTCGCCGACGCGGTCGCGGCTGGAGGCGACACCGCGGGCCGAGTCGTCCGCGGCGAGTACCGTGCCGCGCACGCCGCGGGCGGTGCCGTCCTCGATGACGAGCTCGTCGACCTGGTGGCGGTGGTGGAAGGTGAGCAGCCCGTCACGCGCGGCCTGCTTCGCGGAGTTCACGAAGGGTTCGACGACACCCGTACCGGTCCCCCAGGTCACATGGAAGCGGGGCACGGAGTTGCCGTGTCCGTCCGCGCGCAGGTCGCCGCGCTCGGCCCAGCCGACGGTCGGCAGCAGCTTGATGCCGTGGCTCTCCAGCCAGGGCCGCTTCTCCCCCGCCGCCCACTCGACGTAGGCGCGCGCCCAGCGCACCGCCCAGGAGTCCTCGTCGTCCGTCCGGTCGAACCGCGCGCTGCCCTGCCAGTCGCTCCAGGCCAGGTCGAAGGAGTCCTTGATGCCGAGGCGGCGCTGTTCCGGGGAGTCGACGAGGAAGAGCCCGCCGAAGGACCAGAACGCCTGGCCGCCGAGGTTGGCGGCGTTCTCCTGGTCGACCAGGGCGACCCGCCGCCCCCTGCTGGTGAGTTCGTGCGCAGCGACCAGGCCCGCGAGGCCCGCTCCGACGACGATGACGTCCGCATCCATGGCGACCGTTCCCTTTCTCAGTGAGCGCGCTGGGGGTTGTTGCCGCTGCCGTCGGTCAACAGCGCGGTGAGGAGCTGCTTCAGCCAGACGCGGGCGTGCTCGACGTCCTTGTCCAGCAGGAGTTGGGTGGTGACTCCGTCGTAGGCGGCGACCACGGCATGGGCCGCGCCGTCCACGTCGCCGAGGACGGCGGGCAGCCGGGGGAAGCCCTGGGCGCGGGCCAGCCGGTCGGCGACCGCCCGCCGCAGCCGTGCCCGGTGTTCGAGCAGCGTCTCGGCGACCTGTGCGTCGCGGGCGGCGTGCACCAGGAAGTCGGTCTTCACCAGGAGCCAGTCCAGGTCGAGGAGCAGCACCTCGGTGACCCGGTCCACGGCGGACGGTACGTCGAGGTCGGGGCCGTCCAGGGCCAGGGCGCCGGCGACCTGCTCGGCGATCAGGTCGGCGCGCTGCTGGTAGAGCGCGAAGAACAGCTCGTCCAGGCTGTCGAAGTTCGAGTAGAAGGCGCCCCTGCTGTATCCGGCGGCCTCACAGACCTCCTCGATGGAGACCCGTCCGAAGCCCTTGGCCGCAAACACCGCGAAGGCCGCGTCGAGCAGGTTCGCACGTGTGCGCACCCGGCGCCTGGTCACCCGCCGCGTCGTCTCCTCGACCGCCATACCGGTCCTCCGTTCGACAGGGGAGCCGTTCGATACGGGAATGTATCCGATACACCGATGTATCGAAAGGTCTCCCCACGCCCCCGAGATGCCTTGGGAACATATTTTCGATTAGGAGTACGCTGGAAGCATGACCAGGCACCTCCAGGGCTCGCTCTTCGACCAGACCGACGAGCTGCGTCTCGGCCCCCTCGACGGGATCCGGCGGACGCGGCTCGGGCGCGGCGCCTGGATCGACGTGCTGCCCGGATGGCTGGCCGGTTCGGACACGCTGTTCGAACAACTGGCCGCCGACGTGCCGTGGCGGGCGGAGCGCCGCGCCATGTACGACCACGTCGTGGACGTACCGCGGCTGCTGGCGTTCTACGGCGCGGGCGACCCCTTGCCGCATCCGGTGCTGGACGAGGCGCGGGCGGCGCTCAGCGCGCACTACGCCGACGAGCTGGGCGAACCCTTCACCACGGCCGGTCTGTGCCACTACCGCGACGGCCGGGACAGCGTGGCCTGGCACGGCGACCGGATCGGGCGCGGCGCACGGCAGGACACCATGGTCGCCATCCTCTCCGTGGGCGCCCCGCGCGATCTGCTGCTGCGCCCGGTGGGCGGGGGCGAGACACTCCGCCGGCCGCTGGGGCACGGAGATCTGATCGTCATGGGCGGCTCCTGCCAGCGGACCTGGGAGCACTGCGTACCCAAGAGCACACGGGCCTCGGGACCGCGCATCAGCATCCAGTTCCGCCCGCACGGCGTGCGCTGAGGCGGAGAGGCGGCCGCTTCGGGCGCACGCGGGGGCGGCCTCCGGCGGACGGTGCCGGAGGCCGCCCTTCCTCCTGCCGAAGGCGCCTGAGGTTGGCGCGGACCCGACGCCTCCGGTCGGGCCCCGGTCTGCTTTGCTGAGGCCATGCAGGCAGAGGTGCGGCAGATCGCCGACGGTATTCATCTGGTGCACGGCAGCAACACCAACTGGGTGGTCCTCGCGGACGGGGACGAGGTCACCCTGGTCGACACCGGCTATCTCGGGGACCGGCAGCAGCTGCTGGCCTCCCTCGCGGCGGTCGGCAGTGCGCCGGAGGCGGTCGCGGCCGTGCTGATCACCCACGCGCACAACGACCATCTGGGGTCCGCCGAGTTCCTGCGCTGCGCCTACGGCACGCCCGTCTATCTCCACGCGGCCGAGGTGCCGCACGCCCGGCGGGAGTTCCTGCAGCAGGTGAGCGTCGGGCAGGTGGTGCGCAACAGCTGGCGGCCGGGCGTGCTGCCGTGGGCGCTGCACACCCTGCGCGTCGGCGGCATGGCCGAGGTGCCCGTCGCGGCTTGCGAGGCGTTCCCCGTACCGGGCGCGCTCGACCTGCCGGGCCGGCCGGTCCCGGTGCACACACCGGGCCACACCGACGGGCATGTGGTCTTCCATCTGCCGGACGCCGGTGTGGTCGTCGCGGGTGACGCGATCGGCACCGCCCACCCCACCTCGCGCGTCCTGGGTCCGCAGCTGCTGCCCGACATGTTCCAGCACGAGCGCGCCCGGGCCGTGGCCTCGCTCGACGTGATCGCCGAACTGGAGGGCGAACTGCTGCTGCCCGGGCACGGGCCGGCCCACCGCGGTCCGATCCGTGAAGCGGCACTTCAGGCCAAGGAGCGCGCCCTTTAAGGTGAGGTGACGATCACCCGCGAGGCAAGGACACGCGAGCCATGGCACTGCAGATCAGCGCGACCAACCCGGAGCACCCCGCGCTCCTGCTGGCCCTGCCGTGGCATCTGCCGCTGGAGGAGTGGCCGGAGGAGTACCTGGTCCCGCTGCCGCGCGGCATCTCCCGCCACGTCGTCCGCTACGCCCGCGCCGGGGACGAGGTCATCGCCGTCAAGGAGCTCGCCGAACGGCCCGCGCTGCGCGAGTACGAGCTGCTGCGCGACCTGGACCGGCTCTCCATCCCCGCGGTCGATCCGCTGGCCGTGGTCACCGGCCGCACCGACGCCGAGGACGCCCCGCTGGAGCCGGTCCTGATCACCCGTCATCTGCGCGGATCACAGCCGTACCGCTCGATGTTCGAGACGACCATGCGGCCGGCCACCATGCACCGCCTCATGGACGCCCTCGCGGTCCTGCTGGTGCGCCTGCACCTGGCCGGGTTCGCGTGGGGCGACTGCTCCCTGTCCAACACCCTGTTCCGACGGGACGCCGGCGCCTACGCCGCCTACCTGGTGGACGCCGAGACCGGCGATCTGCACCCCCAGCTCAGCACCGGGCAGCGGGAGTACGACCTCGACCTCGCCCGCGTCAACATCAGCGGAGAGCTGCTGGACCTGGAGGCATCCGGGGCACTGCACCCGTCGGTGGACCCGGTCGAGTTCGGCATGGAGATCTGCGCGCGTTACGGCGCGCTGTGGGAGGAGCTGACCCGCACCTCCGTCTACCCGGCCGGCAAGTACCAGTACATCGAACACCGGATCCGCCGGCTGAACGACCTCGGCTTCGACGTGGCCGAGATGCAGATCGAGCACTCCTCGAACGGCGACACGGTCACCTTCGTGCCCAAGGTCGTCGACGCCGGTCACCACCAGCGCCAGCTCCTGCGCCTGACCGGCCTGGACGCCGAGGAGAACCAGGCCAGACGGCTGCTGAACGACCTGGAGAGCTGGATGGCCACCCAGGACGACCACGCCCCGGGCGACCCCCTCACCGCCCGCCCCGAGGTGCTGGCCCACCGCTGGGTGCGGGACGTCTTCCGGCCCACCGTGCGGGCGGTGCCGCTCGAACTGCGCGGCACCATGGACGCGGCCGAGATCTACCACGAGCTGCTGGAACACCGCTGGTACCTGTCCGAGCGGGCCCAGCACGACATCGGCCTGGACGTGGCCGTCGAGGACTACATCACGAACATCCTGCCCACGGCCCGCGAGACCCTGCAGCCCACCGTCGCCGAGTGACTCAGGTGTGCGGCACCACGGCCACCGGGCAGTCCGCGTGGTGCAGCACCCCGTGCGCCACCGAGCCGATCCGCGCGCCCACCGCCGTACGGCGGACGCGGCGGCCGACGACCATCAGCTGCGCCCGCGCGGCCACCGACAGCAGCACCTGCCCCGCGCTGCCGAGCTCCACGTGCTCGACCACGGGGACGTCCGGGAACCGCTCCCGCCACGGCTCGAGGGCCGCGCCGAGCGCCTTCCTCTCGTACGGCTCCAGTCCCCCGGCCTCGTCGAGGAGCTTCATGGAGGCCGGGCTGTAGGCGAACACCGGCGGCAGCGTCCAGGCCCGTACCGCCCGCACCGTGGCCCCGCGGGCGGCCGCGGTCTCGAACGCGAACCGCAGCGTCTCGGCGCTGTCGTCCGGCTCGCCCTGCTGGCCGACGACGATCTCGCGGCCCGCCGCCTCGGCCGAGGGCTGGTCCCCGGCCCGTACCAGGACCACCGGACGGGTCGCCTCGGCGATGACCTGCTGCCCGACCGACCCGAGCAGGAACCCGACGACCGGCCCGTGCCCGCGTGAGCCCAGCACCAGCAGTTCGGCCTCCGCCGCCGCGCCGACCAGCGCGTCCACCGTCTCCCCCGCCAGCAGGTCCGCGGTCACCTCCAGGCCGGAGTACCGCGCGGTGACTGCCCGGGCCGCCTCGGCGAGCGCGTCCCGCACCCAGCCCGCCTGCGTCTCCCGATCGGCGGCGTCGATCCCCTCGTACGGCTGGAACCGCCAGGCCTGCACCACCCGTAGCGGAAGTCCCCGGCGGACCGCCTCCCGGGCCGCCCAGTCCAGCGCGGCCAGGCTCTCCTCGGTTCCGTCGATCCCTGCGGTGATCGGGCGCGTCATGCGGTTGCCTCTCAGTGTCGTGGTCATGCCGTTCGCGACAGTCTTCTCTACTCTTGCCCCATGGCCTTGCAGTGGGAGCAGGTGATCGTGGACGCGGCCGATCCCGTCGCCCTCGGACGGTGGTGGACCGAGGCACTCGGGTGGGTCGTGGTCAATGACGCGGCCGACGAGTTCGAGATCCGGCCCGAGAAGGACCGGATGCCGGGACTGCTGTTCGTGCCGGTGCCCGAAGCCAAGACGACCAAGAACCGGCTGCATCTGGACTTCCGGCCCGACGACCGGGACGCGGAGGTGACCCGGCTGCTCGCCCTCGGAGCGCGGCGCGCGGACGTCGGGCAGGCCGGTGACGAGTCCTGGGTGGTGCTGACGGACCCGGAGGGCAACGAGTTCTGCGTGCTCGGTTCACGGCGGAGCTGAACCGGGGTGATCTTGGTCGCCCGGAGCCTTATCCGGAGCGAACCGGGGCGATCGAACATACGATGGGCGGGAGTCGGCGCGGTACGGGGATGCCGTGCCGTCATTCCGACCTCGGGGTGGAGACGTATGGCCCAGGCGTCCGACGCAGCGCGGACCGTGATCATGACCGTGGACGACGATCCGGGAGTGTCCCGGGCCGTCGCCCGGGACCTGCGGCGGCGCTACGGCGAGTCCTACCGCGTGGTGCGCGCGGAGTCCGGCGAGTCCGCGCTGGACGCGCTGCGCGAGCTGAAGCTGCGCGGTGACCTGGTGGCGGTGATCCTGGCCGACTACCGCATGCCCCAGATGAACGGCATCGAGTTCCTCGAACAGGCCCTGGACGTCTATCCGGGCGCCCGGCGCGTCCTGCTGACGGCGTACGCGGACACGAACGCGGCGATCGACGCGATCAACGTCGTCGACCTCGACCACTATCTGCTCAAGCCCTGGGACCCTCCGGAGGAGAAGCTCTATCCGGTCCTGGACGACCTCCTGGAGGCGTGGCGGTGCAGTGACTTCCGGCCGGTGCCCAGCACCAAGGTCGTCGGTCACCGCTGGTCGGCGCGCTCGTCGGACGTACGGGAGTTCCTGGCCCGCAACCAGGTGCCCTACCGCTGGTACTCGGCCGACGAACCGGAGGGCAGACGGCTGCTCTCCGCCGCCGGACAGGACGGGAACCGGCTGCCCCTGGTGATCACCCCGGACGGCGATCCGCTGGTCGAGCCCGAGGCACCCGAACTGGCCGCGCGGGTGGGCCTCGCGACGACACCGGCGGAGGACTTCTACGACCTCGTCGTGATCGGCGGCGGGCCGGCCGGGCTCGGGGCCGCCGTGTACGGCGCCTCCGAAGGCCTGCGGACCGTGCTGGTGGAGCGCTCGGCGACCGGCGGACAGGCCGGACAGAGCTCACGGATCGAGAACTACCTCGGCTTCCCCGACGGCGTCTCCGGCGCCCAGCTCACCGACCGGGCACGGCGGCAGGCGGCGAAGTTCGGCGCCGAGATCCTCACCGCGCGCGAGGTGACGGGCCTGGAGGCCAACGGGGCCGCGCGGACCGTGCGGTTCTCGGACGGTTCGGCGGTCGCCGCGCACAGCGTGATCCTGGCGACCGGTGTCTCCTACCGGCAGCTGGAGGCACCCGGCTGCGACGACCTCACCGGCTGCGGGGTGTTCTACGGTTCGGCGCTGACCGAGGCGTCCTCCTGCCAGGGCCACGACGTGTACATCGTCGGCGGCGCCAACTCCGCCGGACAGGCCGCGATGTACCTGTCCCGGGGCGCCAAGTCCGTGACGCTGCTGGTGCGCGGGCCCGACCTGTCCGCGTCGATGTCGTACTACCTGATCCAGCAGATCGACGAGGCGCCCAACATCTCGGTCCGCGCGCGTACCGTCGTCGAGTCGGCGCACGGCTCGGGCCGTCTGGAGCAGCTCACCCTGCGCGACGTGGACACCGGCGAGACCGAACTCGTCGACGCGCAGTGGATGTTCGTGTTCATCGGCGCGGCCCCGCTGACCGGCTGGCTGGACGGCACGGTGCTGCGCGACGAGCACGGGTTCATCCTGGCCGGACCCGACCTCACCGCCGACGGACGTCCGCCGGCGAGCTGGGAGCTGGACCGGGCGCCGTACCACCTGGAGACCAATGTCCCCGGCGTGTTCGTGGCGGGCGACGCGCGCGCCGAGTCCGCCAAGCGCGTCGCGTCCGCCGTCGGAGAGGGAGCCATGGCCGTGATGCTCGTCCACCGGTATCTGGAGCAGTCGTGAGCGGCCGGCTGATGCCGTGCGACGCGGCGGAGATAGGGTCGCTGTTCCTGTTCGAGAAACTCGACCCCGTCCAGCTGGGGCAGTTGTGCGCCGCGGGCCGGGTCGAGCTCTTCGAGCCCGGTCCGGTCTACGCCGAGGGTGACCCCGCCACCTGCTTCTACGTCATGATCGAGGGCACGGTCGTCCTGTCCCGTCGTGTCGGCGGCGACGACGTGGAGGTCACCCGCACCTCCCAGAGCGGGGTCTACGCGGGGTCCATGCAGGCCTACCTCGGGGACCGGGTCCCCCAGGTCTACAACAACTCCATGCGGGTCACCGAGCCGACCCGGTTCTTCGTGCTGCCCGGTGAGAAGTTCTCGGACTTCATGCAGGAGTGGTTCCCGATGGCGGTCCATCTGCTGGAGGGGCTCTTCTTCGGTTCCAAGAGCACCCAGCGGGCGATCGGTCAGCGCGAACGGCTGCTGGCCCTCGGCTCGTTGTCGGCGGGCCTGACACACGAGCTCAACAACCCCGCCGCCGCGGCCGTCCGGGCCACCGCGACCCTGCGGGAGCGGGTGGGCAAGATGCGGCACAAGCTCGCCGTCATCGCGCAGGGCAACTACGCCCCCGAGGTCATGGCGAACCTCATCGACATCCAGGAACGCACCGCCGAACGCGTCGCCAAGGCACCGGCGCTGAGCCCGCTGGAGGCGTCCGACCGGGAGGACGAACTCAGCGACTGGCTCGACGACCACGACATCCAGGACGGCTGGCGGATCGCACCGACCTTCGTCCAGGCGGGCCTGGACGTGGACTGGCTCGACCACATCGCGGCCTGCGTGGACGAGGAGATCCTGCCGAACGCCATCGGCTGGCTCAACTACACCGTCGAGACCGAGCTGTTGATGGACGAGATCAACGACTCCACCGACCGCATCTCGCACCTCGTCGACGCCGCCAAGCAGTACTCGCAGCTGGACCGGGCGCCGTACCAGGTCGCCGACGTCCACGAACTCCTCGACAGCACCCTGCTGATGCTCTCCGGGAAGATCGGGCAGAGCATCGAGGTCGTCAAGGACTACGACCGTACGCTCCCGAAGATCCCCGCCTACCCGGCGGAGCTCAACCAGGTGTGGACCAACCTGATCGACAACGCGGTCTCCGCCATCAACAGCGCGGGCGGCGAAGGTACGTTGACGGTTCGGACGGCGCTGGAGCACGAGCAGCTGCTGGTGGAGTTCCGGGACACCGGGCCAGGGGTGCCCCAGGAGATCCGCGGCCGTATCTTCGATCCGTTCTTCACCACCAAGCCGGTGGGTGAGGGCACGGGGCTCGGGCTGGACATCTCCTGGCGGATCGTGGTCAACAAGCACCACGGCACGCTTCAGGTGGAGTCCGAGCCCGGCGACACACGCTTCCAGGTCCTGCTACCGCTGACGGCCGCGGCCGACGAGACACCCAAGGAGTCCGAATGAGCAGCGCCGACGGAATCGATCCGAGCGTTTTGCCGAGCGGCAGCGGGTGTGTGGAGTGCGACGCGGCGGGCGGGTGGTGGTTCCATCTGCGGCGCTGTGCCCAGTGCGGGCACATCGGGTGTTGTGACGACTCCCCCTCGAAGCACGCGACCGCGCACTTCCGGGAGACGGGGCATCCGGTGATCCGCAGTTTCGAGCCGGGTGAGGGATGGTTCTGGGACTTCTCGAGTTCGCAGTTGTACGAGTCGGGGCCCGAACTCGCTCCACCGGTCAGTCATCCGGCGGATCAGCCCACGCCGGGGCCCGCCGGGCGGGTGCCGGCGGACTGGGCCCGGGTACTGCGGTCGTAGATCCAGAAGTGCTGTCAGTGGCGCGTGCCAGGATGTATGGGTGACTGAGAGCGTCTTCAACAGCCCGTTGGTCGGTCGTGGCGAGGAGGTCGGACGGCTGGTCGAGGTGCTGGAGCGTGCCCGGCGGGGCGAGGCGGGAGCCGTGCTCGTGGCGGGGGACGCCGGGGTGGGCAAGACGCGGGTGCTCGGGGAGGTCGCGGGGCGGGCCGTCGGGGCCGGGATGACCGTGGTGGTCGGGCACTGTGTCGATCTCGGTGATGTGGGGCTGCCGTATCTGCCGTTCACGGAGATCCTCGGGGTGCTCGCCGGGGACGAGCGGTTCGCCGGTGTCCTGGACGCGCATCCTGTCGTGGGGCGGCTGCTCGGCTCGGGCGTGGACTCGGGCGGACGGCTGGAGCTCTTCGAGGGCATGGCCGCGCTGCTCGCCGACGTCGCCGATCACTCGCCCCTGCTGGTGATCCTCGAGGATCTGCACTGGGCGGACCAGTCGTCCCGGGATCTGCTGCGGTTCCTGCTCAGCCGGGGCATTCTGCAGCGGTCCGCGGGCGGTACCCCGACCCATCGGCTCGGTCTCCTCGCCTCCTACCGGGCCGATGACCTGCACCGGCGGCATCCGCTGCGGCCCCTGCTGGCCGAGCTGGTGCGGCTGCCGGCGGTGGAGCGGCTGGAGCTGCGCCCCCTGCCCGACGGGGAGGTGGCCCGGCTGGTGCGGGCCGTACAGGACCGTCCGCTGCCGGATGCCACCATCCTGCGCATCGTCGAGCGGGCCGAGGGCAACGCCTTCTACGCCGAGGAACTCGTCGCGGCGACGGACGCGGAGGAGGGCGGGGTGCCGAGCGGGCTGGCCGATGTCCTGCTCATCCGGGTCGAGCAGCTGTCGGACACCGCCCAGCAGGTGCTGCGCACCGCCGCCGTCGCGGGGCGGCGGGTGGAACACGAGGTGCTGCGGGCGGCCGTCGGACTGCCCGAGGAGGAGCTGGAGTCCGCGCTGCGCGAGGCGATCGGGCGGCAGCTGCTGGTTCCCGGTGCCGGGGACACCTACGCCTTCCGGCACGCCCTGACCCGCGAGGCGGTCTACGCGGACCTGCTGCCGGGGGAACGGGCCCGGCTGCACGGCACCTTCGCCCGGCTGCTCGTGGGGCGGGGTCAGCCGGGTGAGACCGCCGCCGAGCGCGCCCACCACTACCGCGAGAGCCATGACCTGGCGGAGGCGCTCGCCGCCTCGCTGGAGGCCGCCGGTCACGCCCAGCGGGTGGGCGCGCCCGCCGAGGAGCTGCGCCATCTGGAGACCGCGCTCGACCTGTGGGCCTCGGTGGACGCGGCGGCCCGGCCCTCGGGCGAGGGCGTCGACCGGATCACGCTCACCCTGCGCGCCTCGGCGGCGGCCGCGCACGCCGGTGACTCGCATCGCGCGGTGGCGCTCAACCGGGCCGCGCTCGCGGGCATCGGTCAGGACGCGGACTCCGAACTCGCCGCCCGGGTGCGCTACACACTGGCCGGCAATCTGATGAGCGTCGACAACCTCACGGCCGCCTTCGCCTACAGCAGCGAGGCCCTCGCGCTGATCCCCGCCGAGCCGCCGACGAGGACCTGGGTGTGGGCCGCGGCCACCCATGTGATGGCCGCCCGGCACATCGGCGAGAACGAGACCGCGGTACGGGTCGCCCGGGAGGCGCTGCGGGTGGCGGAGCGGCTGGGGGTGCCGGACGCGCAGGCCGATCTCCTGATCTCCCTGGCGATCCTGGAGGGCGGCGGCCGGCGCTCGCCCGAGGGGCGCGAGCGCCTGAAGGAGGCCCGCGAGCTGGCCCGGCGGGCGGGGAACGCGCCGGTGGAGATGCGCGCCCTGTTCAACCTCGCCGTGGGCTGCTTCGAGTCCGGCGACCTGGAGGCTTGTCTGCCGTGGGTGACCGAGGGGCTGGACCGGGCCCGGCGGGCCGGACTGCTGTCGTCGCCGTATCCGCTGGAGATCCGGTATCTGCACCTGCTGGTGCTGTACACGCTGGGCCGCTGGGACGAGTGCGTCCGGGCCGCGGCCACCGACGCGGCGGTACTGCCCGCGGCGGGCGGCTATGCGCTGGCGCCTGCCCTCTATGTGGCCCTGGCCCGAGGTGACCTGGGAGCCGCCGAGCGCGCCGAGGCACTGCTGAAGGGGCCTTTCGACTGGATGGCCACGCTGGTCGCGGAGATCGCGCTGACCGAGGCGGCCGTGCTGCGGGGAGATCCCGAGGAGGCGGTGCGGCGGACGCGGGCCGCGGTGCGGGCCCTGACCGACGAGTCGGGGGCCCGGCCCTACGCCTCGGTGCGGCTGGCGGCGCTCGCGCTGTCGGCGGTGGCCGACGCGGCGGCGGAACTGCGCCTCGGCGGCGACGGTTCGCAGCGCTGGAAGGAAACCGCCGACGAGATGATCGAGCTGGCCCGCGAGACGGCGGGCAGCGACGAGAACGGCACGCCCCAGGGCCCGGAGGGACAGGCCTGGCTGGCCCGCGCCGAGGCGGAGTGGGCGCGCGCCGTGTCCGGACCGGACCCGGCGGCCTGGGAGAAGGCGGTGGCCGCGTTCGGGTACGGGGACGTCTACGAGCGGCTGCGCTGCCAAGTGGGCCATGTGGAGGCCCTGTTGGCGGCCGAGCGCCGGGAGGAGGCGGCCGCCGGGGCGAGTGAGGCGCGTGCGGTGGCCAAGCGGCTCGCGGCGGCGCCCGTGCTGGAGCGGCTGGACGGGCTGATACGCCGGGGCCGCCTCGCCGACGAGCCCACGGACAACACCCGCACCTCGCCGCTCACCGCCCGCGAGCAGGACGTGCTGCGGCTGCTCGCCCTCGGCCGCAGCAACCGGCAGATCGGTGAGGAGCTGTACATCACCGGCAAGACGGCGAGCGTGCATGTGTCCAACATCCTGGCCAAGTTGGGCGCGACGAGCCGTACGGAGGCGGTGGCGATCGCCTACCGGCAGGGCCTCGTCGCACCCGGGTCCGTCGCACCCGGGTTCTAGGGCCCCCCTTCGCAGTCGAGGTTCCTGAGGTCGACCGCGTCGGCCATCGCCGCCATGCCCTTGTCGTCGGGGTGCAGATGGTCGCCGCCGTCGAAGAAGGGCAGGATGCGCTCGGGGTCGTAGGGGCTGCGCAGGACGCGGTCGAAGTCGGTGACGGCGTCGAAGTCGTCGCTGCCGCGGAGGTAGGTGTTGACCTCCTGGCGTACGGCCTCGGCGGCCGGGTCCCATTCGGACCAGCCCTTGAAGGGGCCGACCGTGGAGACGACGACGCACTTGCCCGCCGCGTGGGCTCGCGCGGCGATCTCGCGGTAGCCGGTGATCAGGTCCTGGGCGGTGACCCCGGTATGGGCCTTGATGTCGTTGACGCCCTCGAAGAGGAAGACGGTACGGACACCCGGCAGGGAGAGGACATCGCGCCCGAGGCGGTTCAGGGCGCTCTGTCCGGCGCCGTCCGCGAGCACCCTGTTGCCGGAGATCCCCTCGTCGGCGACGCCCTTGACGTCCGTGTCGCTCTTCCGCAGCCGGCGTGCGAGGTAGTCGGGCCAGCGGCGGTCGAGGTCGCTGGTGGACTGCCAGCCGTCGGTGATGGAGTCGCCGAGGGCGACGACGGCGCCGGTGCCCGCGGGTGGTCGTACGGAGACGGCGTCGAGATAGGTCCAGGAGCCCGTGGTCCCGGTCCAGTCGTCGGCGCCCTCCTCGGCGGTGGGGTCGCCCTGGGCGGTGTACGACGTCTGCATGGCCATCCAGTGGCCGGTCGCCGGGCCCGCCGCGTCTGGAGAGTGGATGCTGATCACGAGGTCGGTGGCGGCGGGCAGCCGGCCGGGCAGGGGGTCGCTGAGCGCCATGGCACCGGCGGGGACGGTGACCGACCGGGCGCCGTCGAAGGTCAGGGCGCGGTTGCTGCCCGGGACGAGTGCGGCGCCGGTCCGCCGGATGCCGGCGTAGGCGCTGTCGAAGGTCACCGGCCGGTCCCCGAAGGCGTTGGAGAGCCGGATGCGCAGACCGGCGCCGCCGACACTGGTGTGCACGACGAGGCGATAGGCGCGGTCGGCGACGCCGTCGCCCATCCGGTCGGCGCTCGCGCCCCAGGTGACGACGTCATGGCGGTCGAGGGGTTCGCCCCGTACGGCGAACCCGGGCCGGATGTCGGCCGCGTGCACCGGTGCCGCCTGGACCGCGCCGGCCAGGACGAGCAGCGCGGCCGTCCGGGCGGCCCGGGCGAATCGGGCCCTCGTCATGTGAAGTCCTGGAGGATCATCGATGCGCCGGGTTCCACGGTCACCGTCCGGGA
Organism: Streptomyces sp. NPDC005648; assembly: GCF_040605395.1. NCBI lineage: Bacteria > Bacillati > Actinomycetota > Actinomycetes > Kitasatosporales > Streptomycetaceae > Streptomyces > Streptomyces sp. NPDC005648. The sequence continues at coordinate 53,129 of NZ_JBEXCS010000025.1, forward strand.
TGCGCCGCCGTACGCCACTGTCGTGGTGCGCCCGCCCACGCTGCGGATACGTACCTCGGTCGGCTTCCCGTGCTTCCAGCTCAGGTCGACGACGAATCCGCCGCGCGCCGGGGCTCCGGTGAGGGACCCGGCGGCGGCCCAGGCGTCGGGGAGGGCCGGGAGGAGTTCCAGATGGCCGGGGCGGGAGTAGAGGAGCATCTCGGTGACCGCGGCGGGGGTGCCGAAGTTGGCGTCGATCTGGAAGACGCCGTGGTGCGGCCCGAGTTGGTAGATGTCGAAGAGGTTGGGGGCGGTACCGTTGCCGCCGTCGGCCGACGGACGGAGGTTGTTCACGATCAGCTGGTAGGCGCGGTCGGCGTTCTTGAGGCGGGCCCAGCACAGGCTGCGCCAGGCGTTGGCCCAGCCGAAGCTCTCCATGCCGCGCGCGGTGAGCAGGGCGGTGGCGCCGGTGACGATGTCGGCCGGGGTGGAGCCGTCGGGGCGGATGCGGTCGCCGGGGAACAGGCCGATGAGCGGGGAGAGATGGCGGTGGGTGGTCTCCCCCAGGTTGTCGGGCGACATCCACTCCTCCAGCCAGCCGGTCTTCGGACTGACCTGGGGCAGATGGAGCCGTTTGCGGAGGCCGGCGACGGTGTCCGCGTAGGCGCTGTCCTTCTTGATCTCGGCCGCCGCGACACAGTAGTTGCCGAAGAGCGCCCAGACCAGTTCCTGGGCGTAGGTGATCCCCTTGGCGTCGAGCGGTCCCTGCTCGGGTGACCAGTCGCTGTCGGCGATCAGGACCTCCTTGGAGGTGCCCGGGAGGGTGGTCGTCAGCAGCCGGGCCTCCCAGAACTCGCAGGCGCCCTTGAGCAGGGGGTAGATCTTCTCCAGATGGGAGCGCGAGCGGGTGAACTCGTAGTGTTCCCAGAGGGTGTTGCACAGCCAGGCGTTGCCCGCCGGATGCCACCACCAGCCGCCTCCGCCGTGGGGGTTGGTGGAGATGGCGACGGTCCAACCGGCGTTCTTCCCGGACGAGTTGCGGTAGCGGTTGCGGGGGTCGTTGAACAGGCGGCGGGTCAGGTCGGTCCATGAGGGCATCTGAGCGACGCAGTAGTCGGTGAAGGCGTCGAAACAGGAGGACAGGCCCGCGCGGTCGGCCATCCAGTAGTTCATCTGGATGTTGATGTCGGTGTGGTAATCCCCCATCCAGGCGGGGTCGTTGCCGTCCAGCCACAGGCCCTGCAGCCCCAGCGGCAGGCTGCCGCGGGAACCGGAGATCATCAGGTAGCGGCCGAACTGCACATAGGCCGCTTCGAGTTCGGGATCGGGCACGCCGTCCCGGGCGCGGGCGGTGATCCGCTCCCAGGTGTCCAGGGAGCGCTGCTCGGCGCTGGACTCTCCCAGCGAGAGGTCGAACCTCCCGAACAGGGCACGATGGTCGGCGACATGGGTGCGCAGCAGGGTGTCCGCCGAGTGGGCGGCCGCGTCGCGGACCTTGGCGCGGGCGAGCCGCAGCGGGTCGAGGGACGGGTCGCGGTAGCCCTTGGCCGCGTCCGGCGCGTAGTCGGTGCCGCCCGTGACGACCACGGTGAGTTCCTCGCAGCCCGAGAAGGCGATCCGCGTCCCGCTGACGGCGACCCGGCCTCCCCTGCCGTGGGCGGTGACGGCGGCCCCGTACTTCAGACCGTTGGGAAACGCGGCGCCGAAGGAGGTCGCGGCCTCCTCCCCATGGGTGCCCCGCAGCTGCACCGTGCCGGTGTAGCTGCCGCCGCCGCTCTGGGTGAAGTGCAGGACGATCACGTCGTCGGGCCGGCTCGCGAAGATCTGCCGCCGGTACGTCACCCCCGAGCGGAGGTACGACGTCGTCACCACGCCCTGGGCGAGGTCGAGGGTGCGGCGGTAGCCGGAGACGGCGCCGAGGTCGTGGTCGGGGATGTCGACGGTGAGCCGGGCGAGCAGGGTGAGCGAGCCGAAGTCGTCGCGGCCGTAGGGGAACTGGCCGTCGGCGTCGAGGGTGTCGTTGAGGCCCCCGGTCCACATGGTGGCGTCGGTGAGGAGGAGGAGTTCACGGCCGGGGTCGTTGCTCGCGAGGGCGCCGAGGCGGCCGTTGCCGACGGGGAGGCCCTGTTCGATCATCGAGGTGTCGTCGGCGGGGGCCTGCCACCACAGGGTGTGGTGTGCACTCGCCGGTGAGTCGGCGGGGCGCTCGGGGGCGGCCGTGGCGGTGAAGGCGGGCAGGCCGGCGAGGGCCGCTGCGGTGGCCGTGGCCAGGGCGAGCAGGTCGCGTCTGGGCAGATGGGAGGGGTGTTCGGGGGTCATAGCGGCTCCTGGTGGGTCGTTCAGGACGACTGGGGGACGTCGATCCGGTCGATGTCAGGTGCGTAGCTGTTGCCGCTGTCGAAGGTGATCGTGTTGGAGCCGGCCTTGAGGGTCAACGGGACGGTGACCGTTTCGGCCGTGCCCCAGTCGCCGGTGGACGGGAACCTGTGGGTGGTCGCGCCGCCGTCGTCGGTGGAGACGGCGACCGAGCGGGCATCCCCGCTGACGTAGGCGATCCTGACCTGGTAGGTGCCGGCCTTGGGGACGACGATGTCGTTGAAGGTGAGCTTTCCGCCGAGGTAGAGGTTGCCGACCTTCTTTCCGCCGGAGCACGCCGAGCAGTCGGCGACGGAGGCATTGCCGGCGAGGGTGTTGGCGGAGGACTCGGCCTGGTAGCCGGTGAAGGCGAGGGCACCGCCGTGCGGGGTGACGGTGAACAGGCGGGAGCCGTGGGCGGGCAGGGCCTCGGTGACCTTGTCCTTGAGGCTGCCGAGGTTCTCGTGGTTCCACAGGTCGCGCACGGACGCCGTGCCGGTGAAGCCGAGGGAGGCCCAGGAGGCGGAGACGGCGGCGGGGCTGCCGGCGAGGTTGAACAGGGCGACGGTGTAGCTGCCGTCGGGGTTCCTCGCCGCCCACACCTGCTGCGGGTCGGACGGGGTGAGGGGGCGTGCAGGCGGGGTGGCGCCCTGGTCGAGGGCGATGACTTCCCTGTTGGTCAGGAGGGAGAGGCCGTAGGAGTCGAGTCGGGTGAGGTCGTCGCCGGTGAAGAGCGGGGACTTGGCGATGGCCCACAGGGTGGCGTAGCTCTGCCGCTCGGCCTTGGTGAGGCCGTCCATCTCGCCGTTGCCGACGTCGAGGGAGTCGAGGTCGTTCCAGCCGCCGGGACCGGCGTACCTCGTCCAGCCGGGGGTGTCGTCCCAGCGGTCGTCGACGGAGTTCTCCCAGCTGACGAGGGTGTTGCAGTAGCACTCGACGTCGGTGTCGATGCGCCAGCCGTTGGAGTACTTCTTCCAGTCGGCGGCGTGTCCGATGTCCAGGGACCAGGAGAGTTCCAGGTGGATCGGACGGCCCGTCGCGGCGATCGCCCTGTTCCAGGCGGCCACGTCGGCAACGTTGTCGTACTGGTCGCCGCTCTTGCCGGAGCCGGGCCCGACTCCGTCGAGCTTGAGGAAGTCGTAGCCCCAGCCGGCGATCGACCGGGCCTGGGAATCGATGTACTTCTGGGTGCAGGGGCGGGAGAAGTCGAGCTTGTAGGAGCTGTCCCAGCCGTTGGTGGTGCGCAGGTCGCCGTAGACGATGTCGGCGGTGGTGCAGCCGTCGGCGTTCCAGATGGGGGTCTTCCCGTCGCCGTAGGCCTCCTTCTCCAGGCCGGCGGGGAGATAGATGCCGGCCTTCAGACCCTTGGAGTGGATGCGGTCGGCGACGGCCTTCATACCGCTGGGGAAGCGCTTCGGGTCGGCCTGCTGGCGTCCGTACGGGTCGTACTCGGGCTTCCAGGCGTTGTCGCGCCACCAGCCGGCGTCGATGTCGACGTACTCGTAGCCGAACTTCTTCAGCCTGGCGGCCAGCGCGTCGGTCTGCTTGGTGATGTTCGCCTCGGTGAGGTAGCTGTAGTCGCCGTCCGGGTTGAGGCCGGGGTACTTGGACGACTGCATGCTCCAACTCGACCAGCCCATATAGGGCTTGGCGGCGAGTGGCGGGGTGTCGGAGGAGTCGGCGTGGGAAGCGGGGGCCACGGTGACGGCGCCTGCGGCGAGGGCCAGGACCGCGGCGGCTCTCAGGACGCGGCGTGCGGGCATGACGACGTACGAGGGCGACCGCATGGGTCTTACCTCCAGGGAGAGTGGGATCAGCGGCTCGGTCAGGGGTGAGCTGGGGAGATGAAGGACTGGATCGCGGTGGCGGCGGCCCCGCGGGCCCACTCCTCGAAGGGCAGCGGGCGTGTCCGTACGTCGCACTGGGCGGCGGAGCCGAAGGCGGCGGCGGTGAAGGTGTCGCGGATCTGCTCGGCGAAGAGGTCGTGGGCGGCGAGCCCCTCACCGGAGATGATCACGCGTTCGGGACCGAGGAGGTTGGCGACGGTGGCGATACCACGGCCGATGGCCTCGCCGGCGCGGGCGTAGACCTCGCGGGCACCGGGCACTCCGCGGCGGGCGAGGTCGACGGCCTCGGTGGCGTCGCCGACGTCGGCGCCCGTGGCCTCGCGGATCTGGCGGACGATGGCCGCTTCCCCCGCGATCGCCTCCACACAGCCGCGGTTGCCGCAGTGGCAGGGCGGCCCGGCCGGGTCCACGGTGACATGGCCGATCTCGCCGGCCACTCCATGGGCTCCGGCGACGACCCGGCCGTGCACGACGAGGCCGCAGCCGATGCCGGCGCCGACGGTCACCACGGCGAAGTCGGACAGGCCCACCCCGGCGCCGAACCACTGCTCGGCCACGGTGAGGGCGCGGACGTCGTTGTCGACGGTGACCGGCAGCCCCGTGGTCATGGCGGCGAGTCCGGCGAGCGGGACGTCGTGCCAGTCGAGAAAGGGCGAGTAGCGGACCACTCCCTCGGCGCGGTCCACGTCTCCGGAGAGGGCGATGCCCAGGCCGTGCACACCGACTCCCAACGCGGTGGCCTCGGCGAGGAGTTGGCCGACGAGTTCCGAGACGGCCGCGAGGACGGCCCCCGGGTCGCGACCGGTGAGCCGCAGTCGCCGTTCCGCCCTGACGCGGCAGCGCAGATCGGCCAGTACGGCGATGATCTCGTCGCCGGTCACCTTGATCCCGAGGAACAGTGCCCGTCCGCCGTGGACCCGTACGGGGTTGGCGGGCCGGCCGAGTGCCGGGCGGGTCTCGTCGGCCGCGTCCTCCACCAGGTATCCCGCCTCGATCAGCGGCTTGACGGCCTTGGTGACGGCGGCCGGGGACAGCCCCGCCCGGCGGGCCACCTCCAGCCGGGTCAGGGGCCCTTGGGAGAGGACCGTGGTGAAGATCTGCGAGGCGGCCGGCGTGTTCGCCGGGAACGTCTCGACACGAGGGGTCGGGCGCATGGCCGGAAACCTAGAGGCCTTCTTTTCCGCCGTCAATAAAAGAAGCAGGATTCGTCTGTGCGGGGACTGTCAGTGGCGGGCGGCACAATCGCCGTATGACGACGATCGATTGGGCCGAGCTGTCCCACGCCTACGGGAGCGCCGGGGACATCCCGGGGTTGTTCGCGCGGCTCGGCGGTCCGGAGGACGAACAGGTCTGGTCGGCGCTGTGGTCCGCGCTGTGCCATCAGGGGTCGGTGTACGAGGCGAGCTGGGCGGCGATGCCGGTGCTCGCCGACATCGCGCTGGGCCGGGCGCCGGGCGAGCCGCTCCAGGCGGTGCTGATGGCGGGGCTGATCACGACGGACGCGGACGACGTGCGCCGCGCGCGACACGCCCGGGAGATCGACGCATTGCTGGAGGTGGCGCGCGCCCTGCTCACCACGCCGGAGGCAGGCGACTTCGTCTATCTGCAGATGGCGGTTCTGGCCTTCGAGGAGGCCGGGGTGTGGGCCCGGGCACTGGAGGGCGTCGCCGACGAGGAGTACGAGCTCGAGTGCCCCGAGTGCGGGCAGGGCCTGTATGTGGCGTTCGGCTCGTACGGTACTTTCACCTCGGCCGGTGACTATGTCGGACCCCGTGCCACCGCCCCGGAGGCCCGGGGGAAGGTGATACCGACGCCCCCGGAGCGGCTCACCGGGATCGGTGCGCGCCTGCACGGGGAGGCCGTCGCCGTCGGCCGGGACGAGGTCGCTCTCGCGCTGACCCATGTCTTCGGCGAAGCCCACTGCCCCTCCTGCGACGCCGGGTTCCGTGTGTCCGACGAGGTGGAGAGGCAGTGGGTGTGACGCGGCGGTGGGCCGTCAGTGGCGGTCGGCCGGGGTGTTGGCCTCGGTGACGTCGACGGCGGCCCAGGCCTGGTCCACCGTCTGGTACTCGACGCTGGTCGCGCCGTACAGGTCGCCGGCCGCCTTCAGCGTCGCGACACGTGCGTCGTGGAAGTCGGTCGTGGAGACCATGTAGCGGGTCAGGGCACGGTAGAAGATCGCCGTGGCCTTGGCGCGGCCGATGCCCTTGACCGTGGAGCCGTCGAAGGTCGGCGAGTCGTACGTGACGCCGCCGATCGTCTTCTGGCCGCTGCCCTCGGCGAGCAGGTAGTACGCGTGCGAGGAGACACCGGAGCCGGCGTGCACCTCGGCGTCGTACACCTCCGGCGCCCAGTAGTCGACCGTGCCCTCGAGCTTGTCGAGCGAGGGGTGGTCGAGGCGGCGCAGGAACTTCTGGGCCAGGCCCATCTTCTCGCCGATGAGGTAGTCCGGCTTGTCCGACGCGTTGTTGGTGAAGAACTCGACGTTGGAGCCGAAGACGTCGGCGAGGGACTCGTTCAGCGCGCCGGGCTCGCCGTACTGGTTGCCGTCCGCGTCGACACGGGTGGGCTCCAGCTTGGCGGTGGCGTCGACCACGCCGTGGGTCAGCTCGTGGCCGGTGACGTCCAGGGCGACCAGCGGCTTCTTGAACATGTCGCCGTCACCGTCGCCGTACAGCATGCAGCCGCAGGTCGGGTCCCAGAACGCGTTGGCGATCTGCTTGCCCCAGTGCACCATCGCCTTGGCGGGCTTGCTGTTGTTGGCTATGCCCTTGCGGCCGAAGGTCTTCTTGTAGAAGTCCAGGGTCTTGGTGATGCCGTACTGGGCGTCCGCGGCGGCGCTGTTGCGGCTCGTGGTGGCGCCGTTGCCGAAGACGTCCTTCTTGGTGGTGATCGTGGTGCCGCGGCTGAAGCTCTCCGTGTAGCTGCCCTTGGCGTCCCGGGTCTCGGTGCCGTAGCGGGTCGGGTCCTTCAGCTGGAAGGTGGTGCGGGCCGTCTGGTTGGTCTTCAGGGGGACCTTGCCGACGAAGAGGGACTTGCCGGTGCCGTCGGCCGTCTTCGGGTAGCGGGTCGCGGCAGACACGGAGGCGGAGCCGGAGGCCGCCAGGAGACCGGCCGTCCGGGACGTCCCGCCGGTGGCGGGGTCGGCCGTCCCGCCCCGCTCGCGCAGGGTGTCGAGCACCTTCGGCGAGAGGAACTCGTCGCTGTCCGGCGTGTTGCTGCGCACCTTGCCGGTGACGGCGTCGACGACGACCGTGCGGGAGCCGGCGCCGGAGCCCTGCGCGCTGTCGGTCACGGTCACCTGGTAGGCGAGCGCGGAGGCGCCGTCACGGGCGTCGACCACGAGCTCGGCGCTGCCGGCGTCCCCCTTGGCGACGGCGGCGGCCTTCTGCTCGGCCTCGGCGGCCGAGAGCTTGGCGGTGGCGGTCGAGGCGGGCTTGACGGTGTGGTCGGCGGCCCGGGTGACACCGGCGTACGACAGCCGGTCGGTGAGGTGGACGACCAGGTCGCCGCCGAGCACGGCCATGCCCTGGTGCGTCCGGGTGAACCGGACGTGCCGGGCGCCCTCGGGGTCGATCATCACGTCCTGGGCGTGGAGCTCGTCGCCACCGGAGACGCCGGTGGCGGACGCGTGGGCGAAGGCGGCGGAGCGGGCGACCGAGACGATGGCCGCGCCCGAGGTCCGGTCGGCGGTCGCCGCGTGCGTCCCCGTGTCCTGGCCCGCGAAGGCGGTGTCCGCGAGGCCCGTGGCGGCCGTCACGACGGCCACGGCTATCGCGACGCTGCGTATGTGCGGTCTACGCACTGGTGAGGGTTCCTTCCCCGTGAGACGGCCGGGATCACCAACCGCCTTGAGGCACGGCGCGGTTGGGCGCCATGGGGGCTGGTCGGGCCCCGGTGGGCCACCCTTTCGGATGAGTCATGCGCATGTAAAGCCCAAATGATCGCTTTCACTGCGATATATGGCAATACTTTGCAAACCAGCCCCACAGGGTGATCAAGGAATCGCCAACTGTGTGCCAGTCGTGGAGATGTGACGAGACGGAAGAAGGTTGCCTCGCGTGAATGTGACCCATCTCGCATCCAGGGGAACGGCCTTGGGGGCGGCCGTGCTCTGCCTCCTCGCGGTGCCCGCCCACGCCGCGCCGGCCGCGGCGCTCCCCCAGCCCGACCTCACGGGCGTCGACAGCGTGCTGCGCAGCGCGCTGAGACAGGGCGCGCCCGGCGCGATCGCCCGTATCGACGACCACGGCACGGTCAGGACGGCGTCCGCCGGCGTCGCGGACCGCCGTACCGGACGGGCCATCAGCAACGCCGACCGGTTCCGCATCGGCAGTGTCACCAAGGTCTTCTCGGCGGTGGTGCTGCTCCAGTTGGTGGACGAGAAGAAGCTCGCCCTGGACGCCTCCGTCGACCACTACCTGCCCGGCCTGCTGCCCGACCGCCGGATCACGGTGCGGCAGGTGCTCGGCCACCGCAGCGGTCTGTACGACTACACCAACGACATGTTCGCGAGCTCCGTCTCCGGTTTCGAGGCCGTCCGCTCCAAGGTCTTCACCTACCGTCAGCTCGTGGACCGCTCGCTGCGGCACGCCCGCACCAACAGCCCGGGCGCCGCGTACGCGTACTCGAACACCAACTTCGTCGTCGCCGGCATGCTCATCGAGAAGCTGACCGGTCACTCCGTACGCACCGAGTACGAGAACCGCGTCATCAAGCCGCTGAAGCTGCGCGACACGTTCTATGTGCACCCCGGCAAGCAGATCCCGGGCCGCCACGCCAACGGCTATCTCACCCCGGACAGGGCGGGGGCCGCCCTGGTCGACGCGACCGAGCAGACCGTCTCCTGGGCGCAGAGCGCGGGCGCGGTCATCTCCAGCACTCGGGACCTCGACACGTTCCTGTCGGCGCTGCTGCGCGGCCGGCTCACCTCGGCCGCGCAGCTGCGGCAGATGGAACACATGATCCCGGTGAACAGCACCCAGGCGTACGGCCTGGGGCTGCGGCGCCGCGACCTGTCGTGCGGGATCTCGGTCTACGGCCACACCGGCGCCGTACAGGGCTACTACACGTACGCCTTCGCGACCAAGGACGGCCGCCGCAGTCTCGCGGCCGTCGCCAACACCTCCAACAACGGCGCGGTGCTCACCACCATGCTCGGCACACTGGAGTCCGCGTTCTGCGGGAAGTCGGCGAAGCCGCTGCGCGGCGCCGCGGTCGTGGAGCGACACGAGGACCTCGCACCCGGGGTGGTCCGCGACTAGCGGTGCGCGACCAGTGGTGCACCACTAGTGGTGCGTGACCGCTGGTCCGTGCCCGCTGGTCCGTGCCTGGTCGGGCCTGATCGTCAGCCAGTCCAGGCTCGCGACCCGGGTGCCTCCCTTCGCGACGAGGTAGAGGGTGTGGACGCCGGCCGGCCGGCGGGACAGGGTGACGGACTGCTCCTGCCAGGTGGCCTCGGACCATGTGTCCTCGGAGCCGGTGGCGCGCACGGGAAGCGTCCCGGCCACCGGTCCCGTCGGACGGTCGAGCCGGAGCTGGAGTGCGCAGCCGCCGGCGCAGGTGGAGGCGAGGCGTACGGTGAGCCGGTCGCCGCTCACGCTCGCCCGCCGGTACGCGATCCAGTCGCCGGCGCCCAGCACTCCGGTCGCCGCCGTGCCCCGCGAGACTCCGCGCGCGGACGTGGCCTGTTCCGCCTGGAGGGTGCCGGAGGCGTCCGGTCCCTCGCCGTACAGACGCAGGTCGTTGACCACCCAGGCGGAGGGGCCGCTCGCGGTGAGGGTGATGCGGAGGTACCGGGCCGTCTGTGCCGGGAAGACGGCGTCCTGGGTGAAGGAGCGGCCGGAGACCCGGGCGAGGGCACCGCTCCAGTGGGTGCTGTCGCGGCTGACCGAGACCGAGAAGCCGTAGGGCTGTCCGCCGGTGTCGCGTCCGGCGTCGAGGGAGAGCCGGTCGAAGGTCTTCGTCTCCCCCAGGTCGACGGTCAGCGACTGGCCGGGGGTCTGCGCGGCGGCCGCCGTCCAGCGGGTGTCGATGTCCCCGTCGACGGTGGCGGAGGCGTCGGTGCCGTCGCTCGCGGTCGCGGTCCAGGCGCCGTGCCGGACGCGGCCACCGCAGCCGGGCAGGTCACAGCCGGTGGACCAGATCGGCTCGCCGTACTCGTAGGCACCGATGTCGGGTGCCGTGCCCCGCACGGCGGTGGTGATCCCGGCGATGGACTCGCCTGCGTCGATGGCGGGTGAGCCGCCGGTGGGCCAGAGTTCGCCGTTGACGGCGTCCGTGTAGCCGGGGGTGGCGGTGATCAGGTTGGAGCGGACGACGGGAAGCGGGTCTCCCGTCCGGGTCGCGCTGACCGGCATCGGTCCGACGATGTTGCTGAGGTACGAGCCGGAGGCGTCGGTCGCCCCGCTCAGCAGCGTCGAGTTGCCGTTGATGCCCACGCCGTAGCTGGAGTTGTGGTCCTGGTTGGCGATGCTGGGGCCGGTGTGACCGTTGAAGAAGGTGCCCCGGCTGCCGGTGTTCCAGGCGACGTCGTGGTGCAGCAGGAAGTGGCCGGAGTAGTTGTCGACGTAGAAGCCGACCTGGCCGTCGGCGTCGTGCGAGGTGTTGTGGTCGATGGAGGTGCCGGAGCCGTCCAGGCTGCAGCAGACGTAGAAGGGCGAGCCGTCGCGGGAGGTGCGCATCGCCTCCGACAGGTCGTTGTAGGCGATGCGATTGCCATGGAACTCGGTGCCGTTGAGCTGCCAGGCCGTGTCGATGGAGGCGCGTCCGGTGCGGCGGATCGTGTTGTGCGTGACCGTGTGGTCGTCGCCGTTGATCTCGATTCCCGGCGTGTAGCTGCCCATCCAGCCGACGTCGTGGATGTAGTTGTCGGTGATGGTGTTGCCGGTGCCGCGGACCAGGACGCCGTCGCCCGCGGACTGTGAGATCTCGCTGTTCCTCAGGGTGTTGCCGGTACCGAGGATCTGCACGCCGGAGTCGAGGATGCGGGAAGCGACGATATGCCCCTCGTAGGGCGGGATCGCGAGGTCGCTGTCCGGCGGCATGGGCAGGGTCGAGAACTCGGAGACATACCTGGCGTGCAGGCCGTCGACCACGACTCCCGTGCTGGACTTGCCCGTTCGCAGCGAAGTGCCCCACAGGTCGAGGCCGCGCACGGTGACGTACGAGCTGTCGCTCAGGTCGATGCCCCACAGACGGTGCTTCGCGGTGACCGTGTGCCCGGCGATACCGCCCTTCGGGGGCACCAGGTAGAGCCGGTGGGCCGCCTTGTCGTAGTACCACTCCCCCGGCTGGTCCAGGGCGGCCTTCGAGCCCACGAGGTAGTAGTTGCGGTAGTTCTGGTCGCCCATGCACAGCGGCGGGCAGCGGTGGTTGCCGCCCTTGAAGTCCAGTTCGCCCGGCGAGGTCGCGATGACCGTGCCGGTCTGCTGGGCCCACGGGTTGGAGCCCGCCCACAGGTGCACGGTCGCTCCGGTCCAGTCGGCGTCCGGCAGGTCGGTGTCGTCGATGTGCTGGTCGGTGGAGGTGGTGTCGGCCTCGGCCCAGGTGGTGTTGAGCGGGTCCGGGCCGGAGTTGGGCCAACGGCCTTCCGCCGCCCGTCCGTTGTCCAGGAACACCGCGTTGAGGTCGGGGTCGGGCGGCAGGTCGGTGTCGGCGGCGACCAGACCGTCCCCGGCGTCCTTCCAGCCGGTCACCTTCTCGGTGCCGTCGACGGTCACCGGACCGTCACCGTAGGCGGCGAGGGTGATCGGGGCGTCCTTGGTGCCGGAGGGCGGGGTGACCTGTTCCCGGTAGGTGCCGCGGTGGATCAGGCAGGTGTCGCCGGGGCGGACGCGGGCGAGGCAGGCGCCGATCGTGCGGAGCGGGTCCAGCGGGGTGCCGTGGGCGTGGTCGCTGCCCCAGGTGGCCACCTGGTAGGTGCGGCCGCCGGGGTCCGCCGCCCGGGCCTGCACCGGCAGAGCCAGCAGGGCGGTCACGGCGGCCAGTACGGACAGCTCTCTCGGTCTCATGTGCCGTCTCCAGTGGTCGGGGGTCACCGCCGGGCCTACTGCTGGGCCGCCGGTGTGCGGGCGTTGTCCACCGAGGCCAGCAACTCACCTCTCCTGCCCGCCGAGTTGGTGTCGCCTCCCCCGGTGCCGCCGCAGCCGGCCACCGACAGCGCCGCGGTGGTGCCGGCCGGCGAGGCGGTGCGCCAACTCCGGCCCGGACGCCGTCTCTTCATCGGGAACCACCTGCCGCGCTCGCCGCCCGGATGGTGCTGCGGCTGCTGGCGGGACAGGAGCCGGAGACCACACGGGTGGAGGTGGCCACGGAACTGGTGGTGCGGGAGAGCAGCGGACCGCCGGCGGCGCCGGTCGGTCCGGCTTAGGACGCCGATGAGTCGCACGCGGCGGCGGGCCCGCCGGCAGACCCGCTGCCGGCGGCCCTCGGCCCGCGTGCGTGACGTCTCAGCGGTAGCAGGTGGTGATGCCCGGGTGCCAGGGGCAGGCGATACCCGCGAAGCCGCCGTTCGCGACGACATCGACGCTCAGACTGTCGCCGCCGCGCAGCACTCGGCGGTCCTGGACCAGGCCGTCGGCGCCGTCCCGGACCGTCTCCACCAGCCATCGGCCCGGGCCGACCGACAGGGGCACCTCGGCCGTACGGGCGGCGCCCGCGTACACCCCGCCCAGGAACCAGCGGTCGCCGCTGCGACGGGCGAGGACCGCTTCCTGTCCCGGCCGGCCGGCCAGCAGCCGGGTGTCGTCCCAGGCGGCGGGCACCTGGTCGAAGAAGGCGCGGGCGAGCGGCCGGGCGTCGTACGACGCGGGGGTCCCGGCGAACATCTGCAGGCCCGACTCGTACACGACGGCGAGGCCCGCCTCGGCCGCGTCGGAGTCGGGGCGCAGGCCCACACGCTGGAAGGCGCCGGGGGTGAAGTCCATGGAGCCGATGACATTGCGGGTGAAGGGGAGGGTGGTGAGGTGAGCCGCGGTGTTGGTGCGCTTCTCCTCGCCGCCGACGCCCTCCATCGTCATGACCTGCGGCCAGGTGCGCTGGATGCCCTTGGGGATCGTGGAGCCGTGGAAGTCGACCATGAGGTGATGGGCGGCCGTGTCCTTCAGGATGGCGTCGTACCACTGGAGCATGGGCTGCGCCTCGGAGTTCATGAAGTCGATCTTGACTCCCCTGACACCCCAGCGCTCCAGCGTCGGCAGCCACTGGGCGCGCTCCTCGGGGGTGTCGAGATCGCGCTGGTGGATCCAGACGACGATGCCGACGCCCTTCGCCCGTGCGTAGTCGACGAGTTGGGGCAGCCAGCTGTCGGTCTGCCAGTCCGGATCCGTGGTGTCCCACGCGTCGGACTTGAAGTACCAGCCGGCGTCGACGGCCTCGTAGGGCCAGTGCCGTTCGGCGGCGTAGTCGACATAGGCCTTCTGCGCGGCGAGGCTCTGGCCTGCCTCCTTGCCGCCCGCGAGCCAGGTCCACAGGACCGTGCCGGGGCGGATCCAGGACGCGTCGGCGACCTGGGAGGCGGGGGCGAGGTCGTCGGTGAAGGTGGAGCGGGTGACGGTGGCGAGATCGCCGGTGATCATGGCGCGCCAGGGGGTGGCGAGCGTGCCGTCGGTGTGGACGCGGTCGTCGGCGAGCTTGACGCGGTAGGTGCCGGTGCCCTGGTCGTGGGCGAGGCGGGCACCCGAGTACGCACCGGTCAGATCGGACTCGGCGAGCAGGGTGTAGCCGCCTTCGGTGGCGAAGAGGGCCTGGGCGGAGTACTCGCCGGTGGGCGCGGTCGCGGCCGTGTACTGGTTGAACTGGCCCTCGTTGTCGACGCGGTAGGTGCCGAGCCAGGCGTCCGCGTCCGCCGGCAGGTTGAACGCGGACGCCTCTCCGAGCACATCGCCATGGCCGGCGGGCAGGACGTAGCGATAGGCGACGCCGTCGGCGGAGGCGCGGACGACGAGGTCGAGGCGGGCGCCGGCCGAGGTGGCGAAGGACAGGCGTGTCTCGTTCATCCGGACCCGTCGCTCCAGCCGCTTGCCGGACCTGGTCCGGTAACGCTCCTCGACCCGGCGGTCCTTGCGCCGCACCAGGTGCAGACCGCGGGAGAGATCGGCCTGTTCGGTGACGATGCCCACGGGCGAGGGGTCGATGACGGTACGGCCGCCACGGGTCACCGACAGGCTCAGCGCGCCGGTGGTCTCGTCCAGGGAGATCCGCGCCCGGGGTGCCCGGGGCGCCTCGGACACGGTCCAGGTCTGGTCGTGCCGCTCGGCGTGCGCGGGAGCGGTCGTACAGAGCGTGGCCGCCAGGCCGGCGCAGAGCGTGGCGACCGCGGTCCTGATCGGAACCGCCATAGGAACCCTCCCTGGTGATGTGCCGGAACCTGACAGACCCTCAATACATCGGGTGTATCAACGAAGCTAGAAAGCCATAGCGCCCCTGTCAACGACTCTGCCAGCAACAGCCACACCCAAAACTCTTGACTCCTCCGATGTATTGGAGTTGCCTGCGTCCCGCGCCCCACGCGGCCCGACTCCCCACCGGAAAGGTCACCCCATGAACAGGAGATCCGACTCGATGAACAGAAGATCGGTCCTACGGGCCGGTGCCGGCCTGCTCGCCGGGGGCGCCGCGCTCGCGCTGCCGTCCACCGCGCGTGCCGCCGCGAACCCCACCGACGGCTGGACGCAGACGCCCTTCGACTACAGCTGGCAGAAGCCCTGGAACCTCGACCTGAGCGACCGGCACAGCTACAGCGGCGGTGTGCACCGGATGTGGGTGTACGCCACCGACGAGCCGTTCGAGGAGGGCAGTTCGACCGATCCGCGCACCGAGATGCGCTGGAAGGTCGACTACACCACGGGCGCCCACATGTGGGACGCCGACGTGTACCTCCCGTCCGGCACGGACGGCGCCTCCTTCGCGCAGATCCTGCGCAGCGTCCACCCCTCGGGCACCCCCGCCACGGACATCATGCTCAATGTGTACGACACCGGCGGCGGCACCGTGCGCCGCTACGACGGCACGGTGCTCAGGACGGGCGTGTACGACACCTGGTTCAACGTGAAGATCGCCCACCAGGCGAGCAGCGGGACCGGGACGGTGAAGGTGTACTTCGACGACTCGCTCGTCCTGACGGCCGCCGACCGGGGGCCGGCCACGCGCTACTTCAAGAACGGCGTCTACGACCATGGCTCGGGGCGTGCCGAGGCCCGCTTCCGCAACCTCACCTACTGGACGCGGTGAGCCCGGACGCGGTGCGCCGGCGCCGCTCACCGAGCAGGATGCCGAGCGGTCCGCGGACGCCGTAGCCCACGGGACGGCGGGTGACCGAGGCACCGGCCCGCTCGGCCCGGGCGAGCTGGTGCACGGCCAGGTCGAGCAGGGCCCGCTGGAGCGACTGGAAGCCGGGAGCGCTGGAGTCCACCAGCGACCGCGCGTCGGCGAGGGTCCGGCCGGCGTTCGCGCATGTCGCCGCGACCAGCGCACCGATCGCCTCGGTCCGCTCG
This sequence comes from Streptomyces sp. NPDC005648, assembly GCF_040605395.1. Taxonomy (NCBI): domain Bacteria; kingdom Bacillati; phylum Actinomycetota; class Actinomycetes; order Kitasatosporales; family Streptomycetaceae; genus Streptomyces; species Streptomyces sp. NPDC005648. The sequence goes on from NZ_JBEXCS010000025.1 coordinate 68,805, forward strand.
CCCCGCTCGAGTTCGGCGCGGGTGACGCCGAAGCGGTCGAGGTCCTCCAGCGGAAGGTAGAGGCGCCCTTCGGCGAGGTCCTCCGTCAAGTCGGTGACGAAGTCGAGGCGTTGGAGGCCCTCGGCGAACAGCCGGCAGCGGGAGCGGAAGAGCTCGTCGCCGCCGCCCCGGTGCTGGAGGTCCTCCAGCACCATGAGAGCGGGCAGGGCGAGCCGGTCGATGTAGCGCTGGAAGTCGGCCTCGGTGTCATGGCCGGTGAAACGCAGCTCGTCCTCCGTGCCCTTGAGGTAGGTGTGCACCCAGTGGTGGGGCAGTTCGCGGACCGACACCGTGTGCAGGAAGGCCCGTAGGACCGGGTCCTTCGCCCGTCCGGTCTCCAGGCCCTCGGTGACCTGTTCCGACCAGGCGTGCCAGCGCGGCAGGCGCTCGTGGAGGGGGCCCTGGTCGGCCAGGTCGTCGGTGCGGGCGAGGAACGCGTAGGCGGCGACCAGATGGGGTTGCAGCGCCGGGGCCACCAGCAGTCTCACCACGGCGTAGTGCGCGACGATCCTTCTGGCGAAGACCCGGGCGGCGATCGCGTAGTCGGCGTGCAGAGCCCCGTCGTGCACTCCGGCGGCCCTGAGTCTGCGTTCCCAACCCGCCACGACCGACCCGTCTCCCTTCGTCCCGGGCCGCCACCGGCCCGACGTCAGCGCCGACCCTAGCTTTCGAACGCCGGTGACATGTAATGGCTTTCGATCGCCGGTGACACGCGACGGCTTCGGGAACCGTCGCGTGGCGGCGGACGTTTTCCGGACAACAGCCCCACGGGGGACATCGACCACTGGACCAGGGCGGCACGATGAGCGAGTTGGTCCCCGGCGGGAACACGCCCCTCCCGGGCGGCGCCGTGACCATCCGTGTCCCCGGACCCTTCGACGTCTCCGCGCTCATCACGGACGACGGCGGCAGGGTCCGCGGCGACGCCGACTTCGTCTTCTACAACCAGCCGTCCGCTCCGGGCGCCCGGCTCAGCGGCGACACCCTCACCGTCGATCCGCCCAGGCTGCGCCCCGGAGCGAGCCGGGTCACGGTCGTCGTCAGCCCGGCCGACCCCGCCACCCCCCTGGGCCGCCTCCCCGCCCCCGCGCTCCAGGTCACCGCTCCCGACGGCCGTCTGCTGGCCCGGTTCGCCCCACCGCCCCCACGGCAGGAGACGGTGCTGCTCCTCGCGGAGATCTACCGAAGGGGCACCGGCTGGAAGCTGCGGGCCCTGGGGCAGGGGTACGCGGACGGACTGGCCGGTGTCGCACGGGACTTCGGGGTGGACGTCACCGACGAAGGGACGGGGCCGGCGACGGCTCCGGCAGCCACGGCTCCGGCAGCGCGGACACCCGCGGCTCGGGGCACGGCCGCTCCTCCCGCGTCCCTCTCCTCCGACCGGCGCGGTGTCCCCTCCTCCGACCAGGACCGCTTCCTCGCCCTGGTCAACTCGGCCCGCGAGAGGGCCGGTTCCCCGCCCGTCTCCCTCGACGCCCGTCTCGCCGGAGCGGCCCACGCCCATGCCTCCGCCATGGCCGCCGCGGGACGCCTCGGTGCGGAGGGCAGGGACGGCGTCTTCGTGCACCAGCGGATCTCGGCCACCGGATACACCTACCTCACGGTCGGCGAGCACCTGGTGTCCGGCCCGCGCACGAGCGGCGAGTTCGTCGACTACTGCCTGCGCACCGAGCAGGCCCGACAGACCCTGCACGACCCGGCCTTCACCCACGTCGGCCCGGCCCATGCCGTCGGTGGAGGCGACACCTACTGGACGGTCCTGTGGGCGCGGCCCCTCACCCCCGCCGACCTGGCCCGTACGGCCGCCGAGGTCGTCGGCCTCACCAACCGGGAGCGGGCCCGGGCAGGTCTGCGCCCTCTCGCCACCGACCCGCGGTTGTCCACCGCGGCCCAGGCGTACAGCACGGACATGGCGGTCCGCGCCTTCTACTCCCACACCTCCCCGGAGGGCACCCAGCCCTGGGACCGGGCGGCCGCGGCGGGCGCGCGACACCGCTCCGTCGGCGAGAACATAGCCTGCGGTCAGCGCTCCCCCGCCGAGGTCGTGGACGGCTGGATGAACAGTCCCGGCCATCGCGCCAACATCCTGAAGCCCGACTTCACCCACATCGGTGTCGGCTTCGCGGGCGGCGGCCCGGCGGGCACGTACTGGACCCAGCTGTTCGGCGGCTGAACCGGCGGCCTCGGTCCCGAAGTCACGCCCCGACATCCGCACCGACATCCGCACCGGCCGTGATCTTGGCGGAACGGATTCCTCCGGGCCAGGATGCCCGCATGAAGGGTTCCCTCTTTTCCAGTGAGCACATGGTCCAGCCCGCCGCCGCGCCGGGGATGACCGTCGAGAACGCCAAGTGCATCAAGTACGCCGTCAACGGCGAGATGCTCGCCCGCCAGGGCGCGATGATCGCCTTCCGCGGCAACCTCCAGTTCGAGCGCAAGGGCCAGGGCGTCGGTGGCATGCTCAAACGGGCGGTCACCGGTGAGGGGCTGCCCCTCATGACGGTCCGCGGACAGGGCGAGGCCTGGTTCGCGCACGAGGCGCAGAACTGCTTCGTCGTCGACGTCGACCCCGGCGACGAGTTCACCGTCAACGGCCGCAACGTCCTGTGTTTCGACGCCTCGCTGTCGTACCGCATCGCCACCGTGAAGGGCGCGGGCATCGCCGGCGGCGGCCTGTTCAACAGCGTCTTCACCGGACAGGGCCGGCTGGGGCTGGTCTGCGAGGGCAATCCGCTGGTCATACCGGTCTCGCAGCAGTATCCGGTGTACGTCGACACGGACGCGGTCGTCGGCTGGACGGCCGGTCTGCAGACCTCGCTGCACCGCTCGCAGTCCATCGGCTCGATGCTGCGCGGCGGCTCGGGAGAGGCCGTGCAGCTGATGCTGCAGGGCGAGGGCCATGTGGTCGTACGGCCGAGCGAGGCGACCCCGCAGAAGGCGCAGCAGCACTGAGGCCCCGGGACCTGGAGAGGTGAGCCCGGGGACCCGGCCGGCCGTCGGCCGCCACACGGCCGAGTTGACCTTGGCCGGGTCCCGGGCGAGGGTGCTGGGGGTGCGGACCGTCGCCCCGCGCCGGAAGGGTGACCGCCGTGATCGGGATGCAGGAGATCGAAGCCGCGGCCGGGCGTATCGCCGGCCATGTCGTACGCACCCCGACGGTGCCCAGTCCCGGTCTGACCGCGCTGCTCGGCGCCCCGGTCACCGTCAAGCTCGAACTGCTGCAGCGCACCGGGTCGTTCAAGGCCCGCGGGGCCACGGCCAAGCTGCTCTCGCTGAGCGGGCCGGAGCGGGCCGCGGGTGTGGTGGCGGTGAGCGGCGGAAACCACGGGATCGCCCTCGCGGTCATGGCCGCCGCACTCGAGGTGAAGGCGACGGTGGTCATGCCCCGCTCGGCGCCCGCGCGCGCGGTCGAGATCGCCGAGGGCGCCGGGGCGTTTCTACGGGTGACCGACGACATGGCCGGTGCGTTCGCGCTCGCGGCGCGCCTGCGGGAGGAGGGGCTGACACTGGTGCACCCCTTCGACGATCCGGTGGTGATCGCCGGACAGGGCACGGTGGGGCTGGAGTTCGCCGCCGACGCCGGAGAGCTCACCGACGTCCTGGTCAGCGTGGGAGGCGGCGGGCTGATCGCCGGCGTGGCGGCGGCGCTGCGGGACAGGCGGCCGGGGCTGCGGATCTGGGGCGTGGAGACCGAGGGCGCCACGGCCATGTCGGAGGCGCTGGCGGCGGGCGGCCCGGTGCCGGTGGCCCTGTCGTCGATCGTGTCCACGCTCAGCGCGCCGTCCGTGTCGCAGCTGACCTACGACCATGTGTCGGCGTCCGTCGAAGAGGTGCTCGTGGTGTCGGACCGGGAGGCGGTGCGGGGCACCCTCGATCTCGCCGACCACGCCAAGGTGTGGGCCGAGCCCGCGGCCGGCTGTCTGCTGCCCGCGGCGCGCCGGGTGCTGGAGCGGGTCGGTGCGGGTGCCCGGCTCGGGCTGGTGGTGTGCGGGGGAAACGCGACGACGGGCGAAGTCGTCGGCTGGAGGGAACACTTCGGGCTGGGCCGGGGTGACTTTCGCCGCGGGCCGGAATGAACCCTCCTGGATTCCGGTCACGCAAAGGCGACTTCTGCGAACCGGGCCAACTCGACATGAACAAATAGCTTCATCGGCCCATGAGTTGCAGATTCTTTGAACACATCCCGTCACACCTCCCGTACCTCTCTGTGAAAGGTGAGAGCCAGGGGTTCAACGAGGGATGACCATGGTCAAGGCGCATGTCTTCACACACGAGCTGGTGGCCGGGAGGTACCGGCTCGTCGATGTCGTCCACCGCGAGACGAACCGCGTCTGCTGGTACGGCAAGGCGGTCGACGGCGCCGGGCGGCCCTATCTGCTCACCGAGATCCCGCTGCCCGAGGACCCCGAGGGGGAGGTGGCGCCCCGGGCGACCGCGCGCGTCATCCGTATGTCCGAGACCATGGGGCTGCTGTGTCCCGGCTCGGTCGCCACGGTCATCGACGCCGTGGAGGAGAACGGCATCCTGTGGGTCGTCACCGAGTGGATCGACGGTACGCCCCTGGGGGAACTCCTCGCCCAGCAGGGCACGTTCAACTACATCCGGGCCGCCCGGATCGGCCTGGACCTGCTGGACGTGCTGGACGTGGCGCACGGCGAGGGCATCACCCACGGGGAGCTCAGCCCCGGCCAGGTGTTCGTCACGGACCGGGGCTCGCTCGTGGTCACCGGTTTCGGACTGGCCGGCGCGACCCTGGCGCCGAGACTCACCGCCCCCTCGTACGCCTCCCCCGAACAGGCCCGCGACGAGCGCATCGGACCGGCGGCCGACCTGTGGGCACTCGGCGCGATGCTCTACACGATGGTCGAGGGACGGCCGCCCTTCCGGGACCGGGACCGGCCCGAGACCACGCTGAAGGGCGTGGACCGGCTGCCGCTGCGCACACCGGTGCACGCCGGGCCGCTCACCCGGACCGTGCTGGGGCTGCTGCGCAAGGACTCCCGGGAGCGGCTGAGCCGCCAGGTGGTCCGTGAGTCCCTCACCCGGGTGCTGACCGAGGACCCCGACACCGTCACCCAGAGCGTGCCCCGGCCGCGGTTGCGCGGCGTCTACACCGCCGCCGCGCACGCCGTGCCGGGCTGGAGCAGACGCACGTTGGCCCTCGGCACCGCGCTGAGCGTCGTCACCATCGCGGTCGCCGCGCTGGCCGTCACCCAGGAACTCCCCGGCACCGGCGCCTCCTCGACGGACGCCGCGCCCCAGCAGACCGCATCCGCACCCGTGTCGCCCTCCGCGCCCGAGGACCGCACCGACGGCAAGAACACCGCGCCGTCCCCGTCGCCCACCCCCACCGCGTCCCGCTCGGCTCCTCCTTCCCCGACAACGTCGTCAAAGCCCTCGGCCGCGCCGTCCGCCTCGGCCTCGGCACTGCCGCAGGGCTTCCGGCGCTACACCGCGCCCGAGGGGTTCTCGGTCGCCCTGCCCAAGGGCTGGAAGCGGCTGGAGACCAGACGCGTCGGCGATCTGTCGACCCGTGTGACGTTCGGCGCCGACGGCGATCCGCGCACCCTCGCGATCACGTACAGCACGATCCTGGGCCCGGACCCCGTCGCGGTCTGGCGTGACGACGTCCAGCCGGAGCTGGAGCGGGAGGGCGGTTTCCAGCGGATCGGCGACATCAGGGCGACGACCTACCAGGGGCACAAGGCCGCCGACATGGAGTGGTTCACCGTCGCCGACGGCGAGAAGACACGCACCTTCGGGCGGGGTTTCCTGCTCGGCGGCGGCCGGGGCTTCTCGCTGCGCTGGACGACCCCGGCCGCCGACTGGGAGGACTCCGCCAACCGTCAGGCGCTGGACACCTTCCTGGGGACCTTCCGGGTGCTGTCAGGCTGACGGCGACGAGCGCGGTGCGCGCATCGCGCGAAGGGGCGCCCTGTGCAGCGGAGTGGTGTGCCAGCGTGCCGTGAAGGTCCGCTCCGGCAGGGAGCAGGAAACGGTCAGTCGGTGCGGGGTCTCCAGGAACACCACGTCCACGGCGAGGGTGTCCGCGTCGGCCCACCCCCCGCTCACCGCGGTGGGCAACGGCTCGTCGGTGACGGTCCAGCCGGCCTTCCCGAACCGCAGCCGAAGCGGGTGACCGCCCTCGGTGAGGGTGAGCGCCCAGCCGTCGGGCCCGGCGTCCACGGCGACCGAGGTCAGCTCCGGCAGCTCGGCGCACCCACCGCCGTAGGGGCTGAAGGCGATGGCGTTCCACTCCCGCGCCCGCTCGGGCGGGGCGGGCTCGCCGGCGGCCGGGGGCAGCGACAGCCGGGCGAGACGCTGCCGCAGTACGGCGTCCCGCTCGTCCCCGCCGTGCAGCGGTTCGGGTCCGAAGGCGGGCAGCAGGTGTTCCCAGACCAGGTCGAGCACCTGCTGCATCCGCTCGGTCGCCGCCGTGGTCGCGATGACCGCGTCGTGCTCGGGCAGCACCAGGCAGAACTGCCCGAAGGCGCCGTCGCCGCGGTAGCCGTGCCGGGCCATCCAGAACTGGAGGCCGTAGCCCTGCTGCCAGTCCGACCCCACCGGATCACCGCCCGCGTTGCCGATGTGCGGGCGCGTCGCCTCGGCCACCCACCCCTCGGGCAGCAGCCGCTTCCCCTCCCACACCCCGTCCCGCAGATACAGCTGCCCGAGCCGCGCGATCGCGTCGGTGCGGGCGTGCAGACCGCTGAATCCGAGTTCCCGGCCGGCCCGGTCGTGCAGCCAGGCCGCCTCACCGATGCCGAGCGGATCGAACAGGCGCGGACGGAGGTAGTCGGTCAGCGGCTGTCCCGTGACGCGCTGCACGATCGCCGCGAGTGTGTAGGTCGTGGGCTGGTTGTAGGCGAAGACGGTTCCCGGATCGCGGTCGGGCGGCACCAGCAGGAAGCCGCGCACCAGCTCCGCGCGGTCGGTGGCGAGCGCCCGGTCCAGCGTCTCGGCCTCGTGCCCGCTGGACATGGACGCCACGTGCCGCACGAGCATGGCGCGGCTGCGCGGGTCGGTGATGTCCGCGTCGAACTCCGGGAAGTAGGAGATCACCGGATCGTCGAACCGCAGCAGCCCCTCGGCCGCGGCGAGCCCGGCGGCCGTCGCCGTGAAGCTCTTGCTGAGCGAGTACAGCAGATGGGGCCGTTCCGGGGTGTACGGCGCCCACCAGCCCGACGCCACCAGCCGGTCGTGCCTGAGGATCATCAGACTGTGCGGCTCGATGTCGGGGGCGGCTTCGAGGGCGTCCAGGAAGGCGTGGACGCCTGCGGAGTCGACGCCCTGGGCGGCGGGGGTGGCGGTGGGCAGCGGGCGAGCACTCATGACCGCATCCTGCCCCGGTGATCCACCGCGGATCCAGGCCGTCTTTCCAGGCCGTTTTCCGGAGCCGAGGCAGGGGACCCGGCGGTCATGGTGCAAATCGGATACACGATGATGACCGAGCAGGCCGGTCCCCGTGAGCTGGTCGACCATCTGGTGCGGGCCGAGGAGGCCGGTTACGACTTCTCGGTGACCTCCGACCACTACTTTCCGTGGCTGCGCTCGCAGGGCCACTCGCCGTACGCCTGGAGCGTGCTGGGCGCGGCGGCCCAGGCGACCTCGCGCATACCGCTGATGACGTATGTGACCTGTCCGACCGTCCGCTACCACCCGGCGGTCGTCGCGCAGAAGGCGGCCACGATGCAACTGCTGTCCGAGGGCCGCTTCCGGCTGGGTCTCGGATCCGGGGAGAACCTCAACGAGCATGTGGTGGGCGGTGGCTGGCCGTCGGTCGACGTACGCCACGAGATGCTGGAGGAGGCGGTCGACATCATCCGGGCGCTCTTCGAGGGCGGTCATGTCAACCATCGCGGAACGCACTTCGACGTGGAGTCCGCCCGGCTGTGGGATCTGCCGGACCAGCCGCCGCCCATCGGAATCGCCGTCTCCGGCGAGCGCTCCTGCGCCCTCGCGGGGCGGCTGGCCGATCTGGTCATCGCCACCGAGCCCGAGGAGGGGCTGCTGACGGCGTTCGACGAGCACGGCGGCGAGGGCAAGCCCCGGGTGGGCCAGCTGCCGGTCTGCCACGACCCCGACCGGGACACCGCCGTCAGGCGGGCGCACTCCCAGTTCCGCTGGTTCGGCGGCGGCTGGAAGGTCAACTCCGAGCTGCCGCACCCGGATTCCTTCGAGTCGGCGACGCAGTACGTCACCCCGGACGACGTCGCCGCGTCGATTCCGTGCGGCGACGACCCCGACGACTTCGTGGAGGCGGTACGGCCGTACGCCGAGGCCGGGTTCGGGGAGATCGCGCTGGTGCAGATCGGCGGCGACTCCCAGCCGGCGTATCTGGACTGGGCGGAGAAGACCCTGCTGCCCGCGCTGCACGACGCGTTCGGCTGACGGTCCGCGCGTCTGCGCCGAGCCCTGGCAAACCATGACCAACGGGTGCCTATAGGCTGCCGGTCTGCACGTCCGCAGCCCGACCAGCTTTGCACAGGAGAGTCATCGGTGACACTGGCGATCGACCCGTCCGAGACGTCTGAGACCCCTGAAGCCTCTGAGGAGACCTCCGAGCCGTCCCCCGCGCCCCTGTCCGACCTGGTGGCGCGGGACGCCCGGGAGTTCGGGGTCTACGCGCGCACCGGCGGATGGGCCTTCGGCCTGATGGTGGCGCGCAGCGTCCGGCCCGGCGGCCAGGGCGCCGAGGAGACGCCGAAGGTGTCCGCGAAGGAGTTCGCGGAGCTGGCCGGGTGCTCCCCGGAGCGCGTGATGCGCTACTACAAGGCCTGGGACCGCGCCGCGGACGACGGCATGGTCCCGCACTTCGAGGCGCTGCGGCCCGGTCAGGAGGTGGAGCTGCCGGACGCCGACGTGTGGCTGAGCTACTACGTCTCCCGCAACAGCGCCACCTCCGAGCGCGGTACCGCCATCGCCGAGGCCGCCGAGGCCGAGGGCATCCGCCCGACCAAGGCCCTCGAAGTCGCCGAGAACCCCACCGCCCTGCGCGCCGCGATCCTCGCCGACCCCTCCACCGCCCGGGCGGCCCGCCAGGCGCTGCTCGACCGGGTGCGCGAAGACCCGGAACTGCAGGCCGAGTTGGCGCGGGACGTGGTGCGCACCGACGACCTCAAGAAGGCCGTGGCCACCGAGAGCCGCGCCGCCGACCGGATCGGCTATGTGCGGCAGATCGCCGAGTCCGGCCAGGTCAGGACCCCCGCCGGGCAGACCATCGACGCGCCGGTCGACCTGCGCCAGGAGGCCGAGCGGCATCTTTCGCTGATCGAGGAGCTCGACGAGGACGAGGACACCGGCGAGTGGGCCTCCGAGGCCTACGACACCCTCAAGTCCCTCGTCGCCGAGACCGTCGAGTCGGATCCGGAACTGCGCGTCCAGGAGCGGCGGACCAAGTTCTACAGCAGTCTGCAGAAGGCCACGAAGGCCTTCGAGGAGCTGACCTTCGACGACGTCCAGGAGTTCGTCGAGGACGACATGGTGCAGCGTCTGGAGGAGCTCCAGCAGGCCATCGCCTCGTGTCTGACCGCGCTGCGCGGCGCCGGGGACTGAGCGTGCGGACCGGGCGGGGCTGAGTAGCCGTACTCATGTCGCCGCCCACCCGCTCGGCCAGCATGGGGGTTCCTGACCTGGAGGAGCCCCCATGACCGCTGTTGTGCACTCCGCCGTCCCGCGACGGCAGCTGCCCGCCGTGCTCGCCGCCCTGGTGGTGCTGGGCATGGCCGTGTCGGCCTGGGGCGCCCGGGACGGCGGGACCTGGTTCCTGGAGACCGTGTGGGTGCTGGCCGGCCTGCCGCTCGTGGTCCTCGCCTGGCGGCGCTTCCCGCTGACCAACCTGTTGTGCTGCCTGCTGGCGGCCCACGCCATGGTCCTCGCGGTGGGCGGCCACTACACGTACGCGCAGGTGCCCCTCGGCGACTGGGTGCGGGACACCTTCGGCCTGGACCGCAACCCGTACGACCGCTTCGGCCACCTGATGCAGGGCTTCGTCCCGGCGGTGCTGGTGCGGGAGCTGCTCAGCCGTACCTCGCCGCTGCGCGGCAGCCGCTGGCTTGCCCCGCTGACCGTGTGCGCGTGTCTCGCCTTCAGCGCCGTGTTCGAGATGCTGGAGTGGCTGGCCGCGGTGGTCGGCGGACACTCCGCGGACGCCTTTCTCGCCACGCAGGGCGATGTGTGGGACACGCAGTGGGACATGTTCTGCGCGCTGATCGGCGCCACCGTGTCGATGCTGGTGCTGTCCCGGGCGCACGACCGGCAGCTGGACGCGCTCGGGGTCAGTCCGGCGAGTGCCGGTGGCGCGTCCACAGCGGGATGACGTACCAGCACAGCACGTACCACGCGACGACTCCGGTGACGATCCAGGGCACGGCCTCGTTGTGGGTGGCCACCCGGAGGATCAGCAGGAGCGAGGAGGTCATGGTGGCGAGGAGGAGCGCCAGGCCGACGTAGGTCATCCGGGAGGCCACTTCCACGGCCTCCGGCTTGACCCGCTGCCCGGACACCAGGCGGTGCAGGGAGACGGGCCCGATCAGCGCCCCGGTCGCGGCGGCGCCCAGGATCACCGTGACGATGTAGATGGTCTTGTCGGTGTGTTCCAGGGAGGCGTACTTCTGCTGGAACACCACGGTGAGCAGGAAGCCGAACAGGATCTGCACCCCGGTCTGGGCGACCCTGACCTCCTGGATCAGCTCACCCCACTTGCGGTCGGCCCGCTCCTCCTTGGTCTCGTGCCGGCCCCACTCGTTCAGCTCCGCACCGCTCTTCGAGACCGTCAACGTTCCTCCCGCACGGTCGCACCGGACGTCTTCACCCTCCCGGGTTCCCGATTCACGCGGAATTGACCGGGCCGACGGAAAACGGCCGCTGTTTGGGCGATCAGCGGGCGGTTACACGGAGCGGACGGCCCACGACGACCATCCGAGGAGTCCGACGACCATGTCCGGCACCGAACTCACGCTCACCCTCAGCGGCGCCACCGCCGCCGACGCCCGCGCCGTGGTGCGGGTCCTGGAGCCCTCCTTCGGCAGCCCGGAGGAGGAGCTGCCCGCCGACGACCGGGTCACGGTCCACACGGCGAGGTTCGCGCACGATCCCGCGGCCACCCCGCCGTCCGCGGCTCCCACGGCCGGGGGCCGTCTGTCCGGGGCGGTGACGGTGACCGTGCAGGGCGCCCCGGAGGCGGTGGCGAAGGCGCACGACGCGCTGACCCACGCCTTCACCGCCCAGGACCAGGGCGCGGTCTCCGGCGACCAGGAGCAGGAACGGCAGCTGCTCCTGGAGCCCTGAGCGACCGGTGGCCGAGCCCGGGGTGACTACCAGCGGCCCTCGACCTGGTCCTTGATCCGGCGGTCGTAGAGGTCGCCGATCGCCGTGAGGGTCGCCTCGGAAAGGTCCGGCAGCTTGGCGGCGGCCGCGTTGGCACGCGCCTGCTCGGGCGAGCGGGCGCCGGGGATGACGGTGGTGACACCGGGCTGCTGGACGATCCAGCGCAGGGCGAGCTGGGCCGGGGTGTACCCCTCGGGGGCGAGGGCGGCGAACTCCACGGCGGCCTCGACACCGGTCGCGTAGTCGACGCCGGAGAAGGTCTCGCCCTGGTCGAAGGCCTCGCCGTGCCGGTTGTAGGTGCGGTGGTCGTTCTCCGGGAAGACGGTGTCCTTGGTGTACTTGCCCGACAGCAGGCCGGAGGCGAGCGGGACACGGGCGATGATGCCGACGCCGGCCTCCCGGGCGGCCGGGAGCACCTCGCGCAGCGGCTTCATCCGGAACGGGTTGAGGATGATCTGCACGCTCGCCACACCCGGCCGGGCGATCGCGGTCAGCGCCTCCTGGCAGGTCTCCACGCTGACGCCGTAGTGGGCGATGCGCTCCTCCTCGACGAGGGTGTCGAGCGCGTCGAAGACCTCGTCCGAGGAGTAGACGGGCGTGGGCGGGCAGTGCAGCTGGACCAGGTCGATGCGGTCCACGCCCAGGTTGCGCCGTGAACGGTCGTTCCAGGCACGGAAGTTGTCGAGGACGTAGTTCTCCGGGATCTGCTCCACCCGGCGGCCCATCTTGGTGGCGATCAGCACATGCAGGTCCGGGCGGCCCGCGAGGAACGCGGCGATGGTCTGCTCACTGCGTCCGTCGCCGTACACGTCGGCGGTGTCGAAGAAGGTCACCCCCGCCTCGGCCGCCGCCTCCAGTACCGCCAGGGCTTCCTTGTCGTCGACGTCTCCCCAGTCGGCGCCCAGCTGCCAGGTGCCGAGACCGATCACGGATGCGTGCTGATCAGACCTACCGAAAGTGCGCTCGTCCATGGGGTCAGTCTGTCATCCGTCACACCCCGAGCACGGAACGGGCCGCTCCGGTGCGCGACCCGTGAAATGTTCACCCGCACGGGTGATGTGACTGGGCAGACGGTGGACTCCTGTCAAGGCGCGCCTAGCGTGGCCCCGTGACTGATCGTCCAGTGAGCAACCAATCCGCCGAGACGGCCGACGACCCGTCCTGGAGCAGGCGCGGCTTCCTGCTCTCGGCCGCCGCCCTGGCCGCCGTCCCCGTCCTGATCGCCGCCGATCCGGCGGTCGCGGCCGAGGAGTTGCCGGACTTCCCCGCCGGCGTCGACCTGTACCGGTCGGCGTACCGCAACTGGGTCGGCGAGATCACCGCGGACGGTCTGTGGGCCTGCGCCCCGACGAGTCCCGGCCAGGTGGCCGATGTCGTCAACTGGGCCCGGCGGCACGGCTGGACGGTCCGCGCCCGGGGTTCCTCGCACGGCTGGTCGCCGCTGACGGTCACCGAGGGCACGGCTTCGGGCGCGCAGGTCCTCCTCGTCGACACCGCCCCGCATCTCACCGGCCTGTCCCTCGACTCCCCCTCCGCCGTACGCGCCGGCACCGGCGTCACCCTGGAGGCCCTTCTCACCTACCTGGAGGCGCACGGCCTCGGTGTCACGGCCGCCCCCGCCCCCGGCGATCTCACGCTCGGCGGCGCGCTCGCCATCGACGCGCACGGCACCGCCGTACCGGCGAAGGGCGAGCGGCGGACGCCGGGGCACACCTACGGCTCGCTCAGCAATCTGGTGCTGTCGCTGACGGCGGTCGTGTGGGACGAGCGGGCCGGGTCGTACGTGCTGCGGACGTACGACCGCGACGAGGCGGACTGCGCCGCGCTGCTCGCCCATCTCGGCCGCTCACTGGTGACCGAGGTCGTGCTGCGGGTCGGGGCCGACGCCAACCTGCGGTGCTTGAGCCGTACGGACATCCCGGCCGCCGAACTCTTCGCCGCGCCCGGCCTGGACGGCCGCACGCTCGCGAGCTTCCTGGACGAGGCGGGGCGCATCGAGGCGATCTGGTTCGCGTTCACCGAGTTCCCGTGGTTCAAGGTGTGGAGCGTGGCGCCGACGAAGCCGCTCACCTCACGGCAGGTGACGTCGCCGTACAACTATCCCTTCTCCGACAACGTCCCGACCCTGGTGGCGGATCTGGTGGGGCGGATGACCTCGGGGGCGGCCTGGTATCTGGCGCCGGTGCTGGGCAACGCGCAGTTCGACGTGGCCGCGGCCGGGCTCCTGGCGACGCTCTCGGCGGACATCTGGGGGCCGTCGAAGAACACGCTGCTGTACATCAGGCCGACGACGCTCAGGGTGACGGCCAACGGGTACGCGGTCCTCACCAGCCGGGCCCAAGTACAGCGCGTCGTCGCCGAGTTCACGTCCTTCTACCGCGAACGGCTCACGGCGTACGCCGCCCTCGGCCGCTTCCCGGTCAACGGCTCGGTCGAGATCCGGGTGACCGGCCTGGACGACCCGGCGGACGTCGGACTGGACGGCGCCCGCGCCCCGTTGCTCTCCGCGCTGCGCGAGAGCGAGGCGCACCCGGAGTGGGACACGGCGGTGTGGCTCGACGTCCTGACCCTGCCCGGCACGCCTCATGCGGAGGCGTTCCTGCGGGAGTTGGAGCAGTTCCTGCTGCGCACCTTCGCCGACGGGCGGGCGCTGACCCGGGTCGAGTGGTCCAAGGGCTGGGCGTACACCGAGGACGCCGTCTGGAGCGACGAGGAGGTGCTCGGTACGGCGATCCCCGCGTCGTTCGGCGAGTCGGTGTGGGGACAGGCGGCCGGGGTCCTGGACCGGCTGGACCCGCACCACGTCTTCGGCAACGCCTTCCTGGACCGGCTGTTCCGCTAGAGCGGTCCCCGGCGCCGGGCGGTGCCCTCGCTACGGTCGCGGGGGGCCGGGCGTGAGGTGCTCCTGGACCAGGGGGGCGTAGCGCCTGACGATGTCGTCGATCGCGGCGGACCGGATGTGGGGGCCGCGCGCCAGGCCGTAGACCACGCCGAGGCCGAGCAGGGCTGCCACGGCGAGTTCGGCGCGCAGGCCGGCGTCGGGGCCGGTGAGGCGTTCGGTGAGGCGTTCGGTGACCTGGGCGCGGAAGTTGGCGCGCAGGATGTCGCCCTGTTCGGCGTGCAGGGGCGCGAAGACGACCCGCAGCAGCGGGTCGGCGCCCAGCTGGGACTGGCTGACCAGGACATGCCGGACCATGTGCGGGCCGAGCTGGTCCAGCGGGGCGTCGAGCAGGGCGTCCGCGTCGGTCTCGAAGGACATGACCCGGGCGAAGAGGGCGTCCTTGTTGCCGAAGTACTTGAGGATCAGGGGCGCGCTGACACCGGCGCGTTCGGCGACGGCCTTGAGGGTGATGTCGCCGTGGGCGTGGCGGGCCAGCAGATGGCGGGCGGCCTTGAGGATGGCCGTCCTGGTGGCCTCGGCGTCCCGGCGGGCGGGCGCACCTGTGGTGGGGGGAGTGCTCACGGCACTCATGCTCCCTCCAGTGCCTCGTCACGGGCGCCCCGGGTACGGCTCCGCGCCCGGCGTGTTCCGCGCCGGCCTGCCTCGCCGGGTATGGTCAGGGCCGTCGCGCTCGCGGCGAGGGCGACGGCGCCCGCCATGGTGAACGCCATCAGGTAGCCGTGCAGCGTGGGCACCGGCACCGCCCCGACCAGGCTGGTGTGGTGGACGAGCACGGCGGCCACGGCGGCGCTGGAGGTGGCCTGGCCGATGGTGCGCATCAGGACGTTGACGCCGTTGGCGGAAGCGGTCTGGGAGGCCGGCACGGCGTGCAGGATGAGGGTGGGCAGCGCCGAGTACGCCAGCGTCGTGCCGGTGCCGACGACCGCCGCACCCACCATGATCATCCACAGGTCGCGGCTGTCGGCGATGCGCACCGCGTACCCGCAGGCGATGATCAGGGCGCCGAGCGCCAGCGTGATACGCGGCCCGCGGGACGCGGAGATACGGGCCGAGACCGGTGAGAACAGCAGCATGATGAAGCCGCCGGGCAGCAGCACCAGACCGGTGCCGACGATGGACAGGCCGAGGCCGTAGCCGGTGGCCTTGGGCGCCTGCACCAGCTGGGCGGTGACCAGCGAGTTGGCGTAGAACGCGAACCCCGTGAAGAGCGCCGCCACATGGGAGAGGCCGACCTTGGGGCGGGACACCAACCGCAGGTCCACCAGCGGCCGTTCGGCTCTCAGCTGCTGCCACCACCACAGGGCCAGCACCACCACGGCACCGGCGAACAGCGCCAGGATCCGCGGGCTCCCCCACCCCCACTGCCCGCCCTGGGACACCCCCAGCAGCAGACAGATCAGCCCGGCGGCGAGCCCCAGCGCGCCCAGTACGTCGAAGCGGCCCGGCTCCCGCACGGGGGACTCGCGCACGGTCCACCAGACCATCGACACGCCCAGGGCGCCCAGGACGGCGGTCACCCAGAACATCACATGCCAGTTCGCGTACTGGATGACCAGCGCGGCGGCCGGCAGGCCCAGCGCGGCGCCGATCCCGACGGTCGAGCTCATCAGGGCGACCGCGCCGCCCCGGCGCTCGGGCGGCAGCTCGTCCCGCAGGATGCTGATGGACAGCGGTACGACGGCGGAGGCCGCGCCGGACAGGGCGCGGGCGGCGATCAGCACACCGATGTCCGAGGACAGGGCGCAGATGACGGAACCGGCCGTCATCAGAGCGAGCGCCAGCATCAGTACACGCTTCTTGCCGTACATGTCGCCGGCCCGGCCCAGCACCGGGGTGAGGACGGCGCCGGCCAGCAGCGTGGCGGTGACCATCCAGGAGACGGTGCCCGCGGAGGCGCCGGTCAGCCGGGGCAGGTCGGGCAGGAGGGGCACGACGACGGTCTGCATGACGGCCATCAGCGTGCCGCCGAACGCCAGCACCGGGACCGTGAGCCGGGCCCGCAGGGTCCGCCGCCCGGAAGGCTCGGCCATCAGTGCGGGCTGCTCCATCGACGCTCCAGCGGGTGGCACGGGAAACAAACGGGTGAATGGAAATTCACCATAGTCGGTGAATTGCCATTCACCCAAGCGGTCGCCTGGTGCCCCGGCCTACTTCCCGGAGGACAGCGCGCGGGCGTGGACGGTCCGCGCGACCTTCGGGCCGAGCCAGCGCTTGAAGCGCCGCAGGGCTTCGAGCTGGCCGGCCGCCCGGTCGATCCGGTAGTAGAGCTGCGGCGGGACGTACGGCAGCAGCGGCGAGTGCCGCTGGCCGAGCAGGGCGAACATCTGCTCCGGCGGAAGGTGGATGTACCGGGGCAGGTTCTCGTACCACTGCGCGCTGTAGCGGGCCGCGCTCTGGATGGAGAGGAGCTCCGCCTTGCGCCGCTGCTCGTAGCGGGCGAGGGCCTGCGTGAGGTCCGGCTGCTCGCGCAGGGCGCCGGCCAGACAGATCGCGTCCTCCAGGGCGAGGGTGGTGCCGGCGCCGATCGAGTAGTGCGTGGTGTGGGCGGCGTCGCCGACGAGGACGAGGTTGTCGCGGGACCAGGTGCGGTTGGTCAGGGTGCGGAAGTTCAGCCACGGGGCGTTGCCGTCGGCGGAGGACCGGCCGATGAGGGGGTGGCCGTCGAGGATGCCGGCGAACAGCTTCTCCAGCAGGGCGAGTCCGTCGGCCTCGGCGGCGGTGTCGAGGCCCAGGCCGGTCCAGGTCCCGGGGTCGCACTCGATGACGCAGGTGCTGCGCTCGGGGCTGAAGGGATAGCCGTAGCACCAGATCCAGCCGTGCTCGCTCTCCACGAAGGCGAAGGTGAAGGCGTCGAAGACCTTGGTGGTGCCGAGCCAGATGTAGCGGTTGCGGCCGTCCTTGAGCTCGGCGCCGAAGTGCCCGGCGTGGCGGGTGCGCAGGGCGCTGTGGACCCCGTCGCCCGCCACGACGAGGTCGGCGGCGGGCAGGTTCCCGTCGGTGATCTCGTGCTCGAACTCCAGCCGTACGCCGAGGGAGCGGGCCCTCGCGGCGAGGATCTCCAGGAAGCGGTGGCGGCCGATGCCGAAGCCGTCGTCGCCGGGCCGGCGGGTGCTGAGGTCGCGCACATGGGCGACGCCCTCGTTCCAGCGGACGGAAGCCTGCTCCAGGGCCCGCGCCGACTCGGGGTCGTGCTCATGGAGCTTGTCGAGCAGTCCACGCCAGTAGGTGACGCCCCACCCGTAGGTCGAGCCCTCCGGATTGCGCTCGTGGACGGTGATGTCGTGGGACGGGTCCTGCCGTTTCAGCAGGATCGAGAGATACAGGCCGGCGGGCCCGCCGCCGACGCAGGCGACCTTCACGCACACCCCCAGGAATTACCCAAAGCGGTCATTTGGCAACGCAGAGTAGCAGCCGGTGGATCGAGAGCGGCTCCGGCCGACAGCCTGGAAACGGCGATTCGCCCCGCAGGTCACGGGTACCCGCGCCGGACGCAACCGACGAGAGCGAAGGAGGGGTTCACCCGTGTCGCAGGTCGAGGAATCCATCGAGGTCGGCGTCCCGGTGCACACCGCGTACAACCAGTGGACTCAGTTCGAGACGTTCCCCGAGTTCATGAGCGGGGTGGACCGGATCGAACAGCGCACGGACACGCTCACCCACTGGGTGACCAGCGTGAACGGGGTGCACCGGGAGTTCGACGCGGAGATCACCGAACAGGTCCCGGACGAGCGGGTCGCCTGGACGACGGTCTCCGGACAGGCCCGGCAGGCCGGGGTGGTGACCTTCCACCGCCTCGACGACGACCACACCAAGGTCATGCTGCAGCTGGACTACCACCCGGACGGCATCACCGAGCAGGTCGGCGACAAGCTGGGCTTCGTGAAGCGGCAGACCAAGGGCGACCTGGAGCGCTTCAAGAGGTTCATCGAGAAGCGCGGCCGGGAGACCGGCGAGTGGCGAGGCGTGGTCACCTGACCGCCGGCCGTCAACCGGCCTCCGCCGTACGGCACTCCGGGTGCCCCCAGCCCTGCGCGTTCTTGGCGATGGACTCGCCGGCGGCGTAGGAGCGGCCGCACACACAGCGGCCGGGGAACTTGGCCTTGATGGTGCGTGCGGACGAGCCGCCGTTCTTCCGCGCCGCGCCGGGCTTCTGGCGCGGCGCGGACGCCTTGGGGGTGTCCGGGGAGGGCGGCGGCACCGGTGAGCCCAGTTCGCTGCCCGCGGGCTCCTGGACGACGGCCGCCTGGCTGGCGGCACGGTCGGCGAAGTCGTTGAGCGGGTCGCCGTCGACCTGGTGGGCGGGGACGTACCGGAACTCGACCGAGCGGCCGTCGAGCAACTCGTCGATGCGCACGACCAGTTCCTGGTTGGCGACCGGCTTGCCGCCGGAGGTCTTCCAGCCGTTGCGCTTCCAGCCGGGCAGCCAGGTGGTGACGGCCTTCATCGCGTACTGCGAGTCCATCCGGACCTCGAGCGGAACGCCGGGGTCGGTCGCCGCCAGCAGGCGCTCCAGCGCGGTGAGTTCGGCGACGTTGTTGGTGGCCCGGCCGAGCGGTCCGGCCTCCCAGCGCGCCGGGGTGAGGGAGTCGTCGGAGACCACCCACGCCCAGGCCGCCGGTCCCGGATTTCCCTTCGAGGCCCCGTCGCAGGCGGCCACCACACGTTCACGCATGGGCTCGATCATGCCACGGACGGACGGGGCCTCCCGACGGGCCTAGGACGGTCTAGGACACGTCCCGGGTCTTGGGGAGCTCGCCCTCGGTCGTGGTGATGTCGATCACCGAGAAGCTCGCGCCCTGCGGATCGCTGAGCGCCGCGAAACGGCCGTAGGGGCTGTCCATCGGGCCGAAGCGCAGGGTGGCGCCGAGTTTGGTCGCCTTGGAGACCGCGTCGTCGCAGTCGTCGACCACGAAGTACAGGTTGACGTAGGACGGGATCTCGGGTGGGAACTCGTCGCCCATCCGCATCCGGCCGAGGACCGTGGTGTCGCCGAGGTCGAACAGCCGGAAGTCGACCGCGTCGTCGACGACCTGCTGCGCCGTGTACGGGAAGACGGCGCGCAGGAACGCGTCGGTCGTCTCGGGGTCGCGGGTGAAGATCTCGGCCCATCCGTAGGCGCCCGGTACTGCGGTCGCCTCGAAGCCCTCGTGGGTTCCGGCCTGCCACACCCCGAAGACGGCGCCGCTGGGCTCACGGCCCAGGCACATGGTGCCGAACTCGCCGACCCGCATCGGCTCCATCAGCACCTCTCCCCCGTGCTCCCGGATCTTCGCGGCGGTCGCGGCGGCGTCCGGCGAGGCGAAGTAGAGGCACCACTGCGACTGGCCCTCCTGGCCGGGCATCGGCGGTACGACGGCGGCGACCGCCTTGCCGTCGGCGTACGCCTGTGTGTAGTTGCCGTACTCCGACGACGCCTCGCCGAAGGTCCAGCCGAGCACGTCGCCGTAGAAGCTCTTGGCCCCCTCGACATCGCCGAACATCGCATCGGCCCAACAGGGGGTTCCTTCAGGTGGTACGGCCATGACTACGGCCCTCCCGAATCGGCGCTTGGTCCGTTTCCTCACGCTAGTCATCCGTCCGCCGAAGCGCGCGCCGAACGGGCGGGCCCGTTCCAGACTGGTCCTGGCGGGGTTTCGGCGCTGCGGACGGGGTGCGGAATGACGGACAGGACGATGCGCGCGTGGTCGGTGGTGGCACCCGGGCCGGTCGAGCAGGGCGGTCTCAGGTTGCTGGAGAAGCCGGTCCCGGAGCCCGGTGACGACGAGTTGCTGGTGCGGGTGCGGGCGTGCGGGGTGTGCCGCACCGATCTGCATGTCACGGAGGGTGATCTGCCGGTGCGCCGGGCGGGAGTGACGCCCGGGCACGAGGTGGTGGGCGTGGTGGCCGGGACCGGGGCGGAGGTTGACGGGTTCGCGGTCGGTGACCGGGTCGGGGTGGCCTGGCTGCGGCGGACCGACGGCACCTGCGCGTACTGCGCGCGCGGCGCCGAGAACCTCTGCCCGGCCTCGCGGTACACCGGCTGGGACGCCGACGGCGGTTACGCGCAGTACACGACCGTACCCGCCGCCTTCACCTACCGGCTGCCGGACGCCCTCGACGACGTGGCCGCGGCTCCTCTGCTCTGCGCCGGGATCATCGGCCACCGGGCACTGCGGCGGGCCGCGCTGCCGCCGGGCGGACGGCTCGGCCTGTACGGGTTCGGCGGCAGCGCCCATCTGTGTGCGCAGGTGGCGCTGGCCGAGGGCGCCAGGGTGCATGTCCTCACGCGCGGGGCGGCGGCCCGACGGCTGGCGCTGGACCTGGGCGCCACCTCGGCGCGGGACGCCTGCGCGACGCCGCCCGAACCGCTGGACAGCGCGATCCTCTTCGCACCCGTCGGCGACCTCGTGCCGGTCGCGCTGCGCGCCCTCGACCGCGGGGGCGTCCTCGCGATCGCCGGCATCCACCTCAGCGACACACCGCCGCTGCACTACGAGACCGAGTTGTTCTACGAGAAGCAGGTGCGCAGCGTCACCTGCAACACCCGTGCGGACGGGCGGGAGTTCCTCGCCCTCGCCGCCCGGCACAGGGTGCGCGCCACCACCCACACCTATCCCCTGTCGGAGGCCGACCGGGCGCTGCGGGATCTGAAGGCGGGGCGCTTCGACGGGGCCGCGGTGCTGGTGAACGACCTCTCCTGAGGACCGGTCCGAGGGGGTCCCACGCCCTGCGGCGGTCACGGACCGACGGGCGTGCGCCGCACCCCATCCGAGGCGGCCGTACGCCCTGTGCGCCGAGCGTGCGGGCGTGACGGCCCCCGCCGGCCGGGCCAGGTCGCGGGATGTGCACCGCGGCCACCGGAAACCGCCCCCCTCACGCCGTACCGGCGCCCGATCAAGGGCTGTTGCCTTGTACATGCGGTGCGCACCTGTCAGCCGCCACGGCCCGCCTTCCTCACCGACCACTCCGCTCACCCCTGTCCACCCTCAGGGAGGGAATGTGTCCGCCCCCGAAAGCGCCCCCGGCCCCGCCACCGACGAACCCGTCCCCGAATCCTCCGCCGACGAGCAACTGACCAGTCTCAGCACCCGGGCAGCACGCCAGCTCACCACGACGACCAAGTCCGAACCGCAGATGCAGGCGATCAGCTCGCGCTGGCTGCTGCGCTCGCTGCCCTGGGTGGACGTCAAGGGCGGCACTTACCGGGTCAACCGGCGTCTGCAGCTGCGGATCGGGCGCGGGCGGGTGCAGTTCGAGCAGAACGGCGCCGACGACATCAGGGTCATCCCGGAGACGCTCACCGAACTGCCGGTGCTGCGCGGCTACTCCGACACCGAGGTGCTCAAGCAGGTCGCGACCCGGTTCCGGGTCCGGGAAGTGCGCGCCGGGCAGGTGCTGTTCGAGGCCGGGCAGCCGGTGACCGAGACCTACCTGGTGGTCCATGGCCGCTTCACCCGGTACACGGAGGGCAAGTACGGCGAGGAGGAGATCGTCGGGGTCGTGTTCGACGGCGACCAGATGGGCGACGAGGCCATCGGCCAGTCCGATCCGCTGTGGCTGAGCTCGGTGCGGGCGGAGACCTCCGGTGTGCTGCTGGTCCTGCCCTGGGACGTCGTCAGGGAGTTCATCGACCGGGCGCCCTCCCTGGCCGCGCATCTGGAGGCGTTCGCCGAGCGACAGAAACTGCCGGTGAACCGCAAGGGCGAGGCCGACGTGCCCATGCAGGCCGGCCATGTCGGCGAGCCGACGATCACCGGCGGCTTCGTCAACTACGATCTCGCGCCGCGCGAGTACGAGTTGTCACTCACCCAGACCGTGCTGCGGGTGCACACCCGCGTGGCCGACCTCTACAACGACCCGATGAACCAGACCGAGCAGCAACTGCGCCTGACCGTCGAGGAGATCCGCGAACGGCAGGAGTGGGAGCTGGTCAACAACCGCGAGTTCGGGCTGCTGCACAACGTCGACTACGGCCAGCGCATCAGCACCTTCACCGGCCCGCCCACTCCGGACGACATGGACGAGCTGCTGTCCATGCGCCGCAGGACCAAGGTCTTCCTCGCCCATCCGAAGGCGATCGCGGCCTTCTTCCGGCAGTGCAACCGGCGGGGCCTGGTGCCGGGCACGGCGAGCGTCGAGGGGCACGAGATCCCCGCCTGGCGGGGCGTCCCGATCTTCCCGTGCAACAAGATCCCGGTCAGCGACCGGCACACCAGCAGCATCATCGCGCTGCGCACCGGGGAAGGCGACCAGGGCGTGATCGGCCTGTACCAGACCGGTATCCCCGAGGAGTACCAACCGGGCCTGAACGTACGGTTCATGGGCATCGACCGGGCCGCGATCATCAGCTATCTGGTGACCGCCTACTACTCGATGGCCATCCTGGTGCCGGACGCGGCGGGCATCCTGGAGAACGTCCAGATCGGCCGGACGGCCGACTGAGGTGGAGCACACGATGACCCCCGCCTCGTCCTCGCCGTCGCTGCCGGGCCCGCCGGACCTGGCCGGCGCTCTGCGGGCCCGCCGCGGCGGCGCGATCCCCGGGCTCCACCACCGGCAGGTCACCCCCGCCGACCCGCGGAAGGCGGCGGAGGTCGACCGCAGAGTGGAGGCCTGGGCCCGCGGCCTCGATCTGTTCCCCACGAGCTGGTCGGGGGACTTCGGCGGCTTCCAGTTCGGCCGGGCCGTCGTACTCCAGCATCCCGGGGCGGCGGACCTGGAGCGCCTCACCGTCGCCGGCAAACTGCTGCTGGCGGAGAACCTCGTGGACAGCTGCTACTGCGAGGAGGACGAGGGGCGGGGCGGCGCACGCCGGGGACTGGGCGGCCGGCTGATCCTCGCCCAGTCGGCGCTCGACCCCTTCCACGGCCCGCCCGGGCTGCGGGAGCAGTGGCTGCGCGGCGTGCACGCCGACGGCCCGTTGCGCTCGTACCACTTCGCGCTCAAGGACTACGCCGTCCTCGCCACACCCAGCCAGACGGACCGGTTCGTCCACGACATCGCCCGGCTGCACCTCGGATATCTCGCCGAGGCCGCCTGGTCCGAGCTCCGTCATATGCCCCGGGTGTGGGAGTACCTGGTGATGCGGCAGTTCAACAGCTTCCGGCCCTGTCTGTCGATCGTCGACGCCGTGGACGGCTACGAACTGCCCGAGGCGGTGTACGCCCGCCCCGAGATCCAGCGGATCACCGCGCTCGCGTGCAATGCCACCACTCTCGTCAACGACCTGTACTCCTTCACCAAGGAGCTGGCGAGCGACCCCACGCACCTCAATCTGCCGGTGGTGATCGCGGCCAACGAGCGCTGCGGTCTCAAGGCCGCCTATCTCAAGGCCGTGGAGATCCACAACGAGATCATGGCCGCGTTCGAGGACGAGTCCGCGCTGCTGGCCGCCACCTCACCGCTGGTCGAGCGCTACGCCCGGGGCCTGTCCGACTGGGTGGCCGGCAACCACGAGTGGCACGCCACCAACACCCACCGCTATCACCTGCCCCACTACTGGTAACTCCCGCCGTCCTGACGTCCCGTCATCAGTCCCACGAGGAGTGACAGTTGGCCATCGTGCCCACCCAGTCGACCTACCAGAGCCGCGTCGCGGACTACTGGAACGCCGAGGAGAACCCGGTCAACCTCGAACTCGGAAAGCTCGACGACCTCTACCACCACCACTACGGCGTCGGACCGGCCGACCGCTCCGTGCTCGACGAACCGGACCCGGTGCTGCGCCGTGAGCGGATCACCGCCGAACTGCACCGCCTCGAACACGCCCAGGCGGAACTCCTCGCCGCCCACCTCGGCCCCCTCTCCCCCGACGACCGTGTCTTCGACGCCGGCTGCGGACGCGGCGGCGGCAGTGTGGTGGCCCATCTGCGCTACGGCTGCCACGCGGACGGTGTGACGATCTCCGCCAAGCAGGCGGAGTTCGCGGGCGAGCAGGCACGCAAACGCGGCATCGACGACCGGGTGCGCTACCACCACCGCAACATGCTCGACACCGGTTTCCCGACCGGCGCCTACGCCGCGTCGTGGAACAACGAGTCGACCATGTACGTCGAGTTGGAGCTGCTGTTCGCCGAGCACGCCCGGCTGCTGCGCCGCGGCGGGCGGTATGTGGTCGTCACCGGCTGCTACGACGACACCTATGGGCGGGCCTCGCGCGAGGTCTCCCTGATCAACGCCCACTACATCTGCGACATCCACCCGCGCTCGGAGTACTTCCGGGCGATGGCTCGCCACCGGCTGGTCCCCGTCCACGTGCGGGACCTCACCGCCGACGCACTCCCGTACTGGGAGCTGCGCCGGGAGGCCGAGCACCTGGTCACGGGCATCGAGGACACGTTCCTGACCGCGTACAAGAACGGCAGTTTCCAGTATCTGCTGATCGCCGCCGACCGGATCTGACCCGTTCCGGCGCGGGCTCGTGCGATGAGTGTGACATCCCCGCATCGCGCGAGCCCGTGCCGGAACTCCCCCGGGCGGCTCCCCCCTTGAACCGTGGGCCTTCACTGTTCTACCTTCGCCACATGGTCGGGGCATCAACGACCGCTCATGAGCCGCACAACGAGCGGACGGCAGATGAGCCGGGTGATGCGGAATGCGTCCGCACCTCGCTCTGATCGAGGACGAACCCGATTTCGCACTGATGTGCCGTTCCTATCTGGAACGGGCCGGTTTCGTCGTCACCTGGGCCATGGACGCACGTGCCGGGAAGACCGTCCTCCACGACGGCGGCATCGACCTCGCCGTACTCGACCTCGGGCTGCCGGACGGCAGCGGCCTGGAGCTGCTGCGGGCGCTGCGCTCCACGAGCAGGCTCCCGGTCATCGTCGTCTCGGGCCGCGGCGCGGAGACCGACCGGGTGGCGGGCCTGGAGATCGGCGCGGACGACTACCTGGTCAAGCCGTTCTCGCAACGGGAGCTGGTGGCCCGCATCCACGCGGTGCTGCGCCGCTCACAGCCGCCTCAGGCCCCGACCCTGCACCAGGTGGGCGCTCTGCGCATCGACTCCGCCGCCCGCCAGGCCTCCGTCGACGGCACCGCGCTGCCGCTGCGGCCCAAGGAGTACGCCCTGCTGGAGATGCTGGCCGCCGCTCCCGGCCGGGTCTTCTCCACGGAGCAGCTGCTGGAGCGGATCTGGGGCTCGTCCTGGCAGCAGCCCGCGACCGTGGTCGAGCATGTGTACCGGCTGCGCGGCAAGCTCGCGGCCATGCCCGCGCCGACCCCGCGCATCACCACGGTCCGCGGCTACGGATATCGCCTCGACCCCTGACTCCTGCCGCGAGCCCCGGCCCCTGTCCCACCCCCCGACTCCTGCCCCGACCCGGAGTCCCGTCCCGGCCCCGGAGGTCCGACCGATGACCGACACCCCGGACTTCCGGCGCCTGTTCGACGCGAGCCTCTCCCCGCTGCTGGTGCTCGCCCCCGACTTCACCATCGTCGAGGTCAACCGCGCCTACCTCAGCGCCACCCGCACCGAACGGGACATCGTCGGACGGCCCGTGTTCTCGGTGTTCCCCGACAACCCGGCCGACCCGTCCGCCGACGGCGTCGCCAACCTGCGCCGCTCGCTGGAGACGGTGGTGGCGAGCGGCCGTACGGACACGATGGCACTGCAGCGCTACGACATCCCCACCAGCGAGGAGGGCACCTTCGCCGAGCGGTACTGGAGTCCGGTCAACACACCGGTGCTGGACGACGAGGGGCGGGTCACCCACATCATCCACCGGGTCGAGGACGTCACGGAGTTCGTGCGGCTGCGCCGGCTCGGGCGGGAGCAGCGGCGGGCCGTGGCCGAGGCCGCGACGCGGGCCGAGGGGATGGAGATCGACCTGTTCGTGCGCGCGCGGGAGATCCGCGAGGTGAACGAGCAGCTGAGCCGGGCCAACGCCGAACTGGACGCCGCGGGGCGCAGGTTGCGGGAGGAGCAGCGTGCCAAGGACCGGTTCATCGCCACGCTCTCGCACGAGCTGCGCAACCCCCTCGCGGCCGCGAGCGCGGCCACCGAGTTGCTGGCCCTGGACATGCCGGAGGGCCATCCGGCGCTCGCGGTGCTGGAGCGGCAGCTGGGCACGCTGACACGGATGAGCAACGACCTCCTCGACGGCACCCGGGCCGTGACCGGGCGCCTGGAGCTGGTCTGCGAGCCGGTGGACCTGCGCTCGGTCGTGGACGGGGCGTGCGCCGACATCCACGGGCTGTTCGGGCACGACGGCCGCACGCTGGGAGTCGTACTGCCGTCCGAGCCGGTGGTCGTGGCCGGTGACCGGCTGCGGCTGGCGCAGGTGCTGACGAACCTGCTGTCAAACGCGCTCAAGTACACACGGCCCGGCGGGCACACCGAGGTGGGGCTCGGCGCGGCGGACGGCCGGGCGCGGCTGACCGTGCGGGACGACGGCATCGGCTTCGAGCCGGCCCAGGCCGAGGAGCTGTTCGGGGTGTTCATGCGGGCGGCGCCGGCCGGTCCCGACACGCCGGAGGGCCTCGGTCTGGGGCTCGCGGTGGCCCGGACCGTGGTGGAGCTGCACGGCGGCCGGATCAGCGCGTACAGCGAGGGCCCCGGCAAGGGTGCGACGTTCACGGTGCTGCTGCCGACGACGCACTCCACGAACCCCTCGCGGCCGCGGCCCGCACCCGTGCGCCGGACGCCGAGCCGTCTGTCGATCCTGATCGTCGAGGACAACGCGGACCTGGCCGCGACCTATCGCACCCTGCTCGAACGCCAGGGCCACCGGGTCAGGGACGTGCACACGGGCGCGGACGCGATCGCCGCCGCCGAGGCGGGCTCCTTCGACGTCGTCCTGTGCGACCTGGGGCTGCCGGACATCGACGGCTACACGGTCGCCCGCGCGCTCCGCGCGCGCCCCCACGGTGACCGGCTCCGGCTGATCGCGGTCTCCGGTTTCAGCCAGGGCACCGACCGCGCCCTGTCCCGCGCGGCCGGTTTCGACACCCACCTCACCAAACCACTCCCACTCACCGATCTGCTGGCCCTCCTGGAGCGATCGCAGGGCCAGGGCGAGTGGCGAGAGGACGTCGTCCAGGTGGATCCCGGCGCGCCGCGAGGGTAGGGCGGGGGCGGGGCCCGAACTGTGCGCCGGGCCTTCCGCCTTGGGCTCGGCTGTGCTTGCCTGGGGAGCCGTTTTCGGTTGCCGGGGCGGGAGTTGCTGCATGCGGAAGCCGTGGATCGTGGGGGTGCTGCTGGCCGCCGCGCTGGTGCTGGGCGCGTGTGGCGATCCGGCGTCCGCGCCCGAGGGGCCGCCGCCCTCCCCCTCCGTACCGGGGGCGTCCGCCTCGACGACCCACCAGCAGGCGCCGGCGTCCGCCGGTGTGCCGGCCGTGCGGCCGCGCGTGCTGTATCTCGGTGACTCGCTGGCGATGGAGGCCCAGAACGTCCTCGGCAAGCAGCTCCGCCAGGACCTCGGCGCGACGTACACTGCCGCCCCCTACTCGGGCACCACCCTCTGCGACTACCTGGAGGGCACGGGCGCGAAGTCGCTCGTGCCGGACGCCGACAAGGCCGCCGCACTGGTCCGTTCGCGCCACCCCGACTATGTGGTGCTGCAGTTCTGGGGCAACGCGTGGGCCTTCACCTGGTGCATGGACGGCATCAGCTACGACCGGTCCCGGCAGAGGTACTTCACCCGCTACGAGGCCGACCTGCGCCGTCTCACCGACCAGATCGCGGCGGCGGGCGGGACCAAGCGGCCCAGGATCGTATGGGTGCTGCAGGGCCCGGACCCGCTCACGCCGGACCGGGTGCGGCGGGTGAACCAGATGTACGAGCGGCAGGCGGCGGCCTCCGGCGACATGGTCGCCGACGCGGGCGCCGCGGTCAGCCCGGCCGGCGCCCGCTACTCCTGGTCCCAGTACCTGCCGTGCACCGCCTACGAGCACGAGCACCCCGACTACTGCACCCAGCCGGGCCAGGACCGCACCGCCCTCCACATCGACACGGACTACCTGCACTTCTGTCTGGTGCCCACCACCTCCACGCCGAGGCCGTGCCCGGTGCGCTCGCCCGGCATCCTGCGCATCGCCCAGGCGATCACGCGCGCGATCGCCGGCGACGTCCGGTGAGCGGCGGCCCGCCGGCGGCCCCTGCCGTCACTCCCCGGCGTACGCCCTCTCCAGGGCGGCGATGTCGAACTTGCCCATCGCCATGAAGGCCTTGGTCGTCCGGGACGCCTTCTCCTGGTCGGGGTCGCTGATCATGTCGATGAGGTGCTCGGGGACGACCTGCCAGGACACGCCGTACTTGTCCTTCAGCCAGCCGCAGGGGCCGGGCTCGCCGCCGTTCTCGGTGAGCTTGGTCCAGTAGTAGTCGATCTCCTCCTGGTCCGCGCAGAAGATCTGGAAGGAGATCGACTCGTTGAACTTGAACTGGGGGCCGCCGTTCAGCGCGACGAACTTCTGGCCGTTGGCCGTGAACTCCACGGCCAGCACGGACCCGGCAGGGCCCGCCCCGCCCTCGACATTGCGGCCGACGCGGCCGATGCTGGAGTTCTTGAAGATCGACACGTAGTGGTGGGCGGCCTCCTCGGCCTGGCCGTCGAACCAGAGACACGTGGTGAATCCGTCGGTGGTCATGGGTACCTCCTGGGCGTCGCGGGACCTTTCACCCCTGTTGACCGATCCTCGCCGCGAAACTCATCGGCAGGGCGGCGAATTAATCCATCCGGCCGTGTCGCACCCCCCGCACCAGGGCGTGTTGCGAAAGTCCCGTCGTCCGCCCGGAGGGCGGGCCGGGCGGCGTCGGCGGCGAGAGTGCGTGCCAGGCGTCGAGCGGCAGGCGGGACTTTCGCAACACGCC
>NZ_JBEXCS010000026.1:0-96022 GCF_040605395.1 Streptomyces sp. NPDC005648
GTGGCTGGCACCGTATATTTTGGTAGAGCGCCTGCATGGCATGCAGGAGGTCAGGAGTTCAATTCTCCTTAGCTCCACAGAAATTGAAGGCGGGCCATCCGATCGGATGGCCCGCCTTCTTCGTGTCTCCGGCTCTCCCGGCCCCCGCTCAGCGGCCCAGCGCGCGCCGCCCGCGGCCCTGGGAGAGCACCGGCAGGTTCCGGGACGGGGCCCGGTCGCGAGGAGCCTCCTCCTCGATGCGCAGGGCGAGCGCGGGGCAACGGCGCACGGCGCGCACCGCCTTGGCCTCCGCGTAGCGCGGCACCTGCGCCTGGGCGACGGTGGGGAAGCCGTCGGCACCCAGTTCGAAGACCTCCGGGAGAATGTCCGCGCACAGGCCGTGGCCGCGGCAGAGCGTCCAGTCGACGTAGATCTTCTGGCGGCTGGCCCCGTTGTCCGCGGGAGCCTCCGCGCCACCCGGGATGCCCGTAGGCATCTTGCCGCCCTCGAAGAGCGGCAGAACGCCCTCCACGGGCCGTCCGCAGCCGTTTCCGAGGACATGGGCGGCGAGGTCGTCGGTGAACGCCTTGATGGTCGACTCCAGGAACATCGCGGAGCCGTCCGGGTGCGAGCACGCGCCGCGCCGCTTCACGTTCTTGGCGACCTGCTTGAGGGCCTCCAGGGCGGCCGGGCCGCCGCCGTTGATGATGTCCTCCATACCGCGCGCGGCGGCCGGCAGACCGAGGTAGCAGGGGCCGCACTGACCCGCGCTCTCCTCGGCCAGCCACTGCGCCACGCGTAGCGACTCACCCAGCGGGCAGGTCTCCTGACTGATCGGCAGGATCGCGCCGGCACCGAGCGCGCCACCCACCGCGTCCAGCGAGTTGCGGGAGATGATCGCCTCGTCGACGGTCGCCGCGTCGATCCACTTGCCGTGGTAGCCGCCGGTCAGCACGCCCTGCGGCACCGGAGGGGCGCCGGCGAGCTGGAGGACGTAGCGCAGGGGCACGCCCGTGGGGACCTCGATCACCATCGGGCGGGCGACCGCGCCGGAGACCGTGAGCATGACGGTGCCGGGCTCGTCGTAGAGGCCGGTGTTGCCGTAGCGCTCGGGGCCGATGCGGGCGGCGATCGCCAGCTGGGCGAAGGTCTCGGCGTTCGACAGGAGGGTCGGCGCGCCGCCGACGCCGTTCTGCGAGGCGCTGACCTTGCGGCCGGGCGGGATCGCCGGGCCGCCGTCGATGGAGCGGATCAGCGAGGCCGCCGCGCCGGTGACCATGCGGACCGGGTTGCGCTGGACGAAGGCCTTCAGGGCCGAGCGGCGGCCGTTGCTCAGGCCGCGCTCGGCGAGCGCGGCCTCCATGGAGCGCTGGGTCGACTCCCGGGTGACCCCCACCACGAGCGTGCGGGCACCGAGGGCCTCGGCGACCAGCAGGGCGCCGTCCAGGATGAGGTGCGGGGCACGGTTGATCAGCACCGTGTCCTTGCGGCAGGCCGGTTCGTCCTCGCTGCCGTTGACGACGACGACCGGCCGTACGCCGCGCTTGATCGCCGCCTCGGCGACCGAGCGGAGTTTCTTGTGGAAGGGGAAGCCCGCGCCGCCGCGGCCCTTCAGTCCGATGTTCTCGGCGAGCTTGGCGAGCTGCTCGCCGCCCAGGGGTTCGAGCGGTCCGTGCACCTTCAGGTGCATGGACAGGTCAAGTCTCTCGACAAGGTCGAAGCCCGACGTGAGCTGCGGAAGTCCGACTACGCGGACTTCTGGGACGTCGGGCAGGGCCTCGTTCACCTATAGCCTCCGGAAGGCGTGTTCCAAGGTTCGCCCGAACCCGGCGCGTCGAAGGACTCACCGGGCATCTGTTCGTTGGCGGGACCGCTGTTGTACGTGTCGTTCTGGTTGTACGTGCCGTAGGCCGTGTTCATCTCACCGGTGTCGTACACATCACTGTTCCGGTACGCGGCGGTGCCCTGGCTGCCGTAGGCAGGGATGTTGTTGTAGCCGGTGTCCTGCATCGGGTCGTAGGCCGACGGGGGCGCCTCGCCGACCGGCGGGGGCGAGGGGACCGGCCAGGTGCCCGAGGTGCTGTTGTCCACCCGGGGGACCGCGCCGGTGGCCTGCATGTCCATGGGCAGGTCCATGCGGGCGGTCTGGCCGGCGCCGTAGGGCTGCTGACCGCCCTGCTGGGGGGTGACCGCGCGGTAGGCGGCGGCGAAGCCGTTCGAGGGCTCCGGGGTCATCGCTCGGGCGGCGGGGGTCTCGTAGAAGGACCCCGCGGGCGTGGACATGGTGTCGGCGGGAGACTGCCGGGGGGCGCGCGCGTTCTCGTAGCCGAGCAGGGAGGTGGAGCCCTCCGCCACGCGCGCGCGGCTGGCCTCGAGCTCCTCGCCGCGGGCCATGCCCGGCTCGTTGCCCAGCAGCATGGCGAGGCGGTCGGCGACCTTCCGCTTGAACGGGCGCGGGGCCGCGCGCAGGGCGATCGCCGCGACGATGCCGGCCAGGCAGAGCTCGTAGGAGATCATGAAGAACGGCTTGGCGGGGCGGCCGGCGAACAGGCCGTGGATCACCGCGAAGCACAGCGCCGGGTAGGCCAGCATGTGCATGGCCCGCCAGCGTGCCGCGACCGGTGCGGGGGAGGCGAACTGGTTGCGCAGGGCGCCGGTGATGCCGACGAAGATCATCAGGTAGGCGGCCATCGAGCCCATGCCGATGAGGGTGGCGCTGCCCGGATTGGCGTCACCGTTGCCGGTGAGCACCAGGCCGAAGGGGATCAGGGCCGCGACCCAGCCGGCGTGGTCCAGCGCGATCTTGACTCCGATGTGCACGAAGAGGAACGCGATCGAGGCCACGGCCGTCACCCGGTGGATTCCCTGGGCGACGATCCGCTGGCGGATGTTGAGGATCAGCCGGTCCTGGGCGACCAGGCCCCAGATGCACGAGCTGGTGAGGCAGACGAGCGACAGAACGCCGGCTCCGAAGTTCAGGAAGTTCTGGAGCCAGTCGCCTCCGAGCAACACGACGACGGGTATGAGCAGCAGGACAAGGCCCGTCCCCACCCCGTAGGCCGAGCGGCCGGGTTTGGGGAGCGAGCTGTTACTACTACGACGAGGGTTCATGGGGGCAACTCCGAAGCAGTTCGGGAAGGCGGTCCCGCTGCCGAACTCTAAGTGGCTCCATACCGAACGGTACGAGGTTTGAGTTATTGCGTTGTTATCAAGGGACGCCGAGATTGTTGCGATGTCCCGGAAGCGGGTGTTACGCGAAGTAACTTTTTGACCAGTGTTCAGTTTTTGTCGGCTGGCGGCGGTGTGGCGACGGTGCCAAGGACCCATACGCAAGCGCGTCGCATCGTGCTCAAGCGCTGCGGTACCCTAACCGCATGCGTGCCGTACGCCTTCTGCTTAGCGAGCCGCGCTGATCAGTCCCGACCACCGGCAACCGGATGGTCGGAATCGGCGCGGCGTCCCCTCCTGTGCGAGGGGATTTTTCGTTTCCGGAACGATGAAGCCGCTGGCAGAGACGATCGATGGAGCTTAAGGACCATGAGCGAGACGAACCCCGCCGCCGCCGTCGAGGTGGCCGCGCCGCACCGCTACACGGCCGCCCTGGCGGCCGAGATCGAGGCACGCTGGCAGGACGTCTGGGACGCCGACGGCACCTACGCGGCCCCGAACCCCAAGGGTGACCTGGCGGGCGACCCCGAGCTGGCCGCCAAGCCCAAGAAGTTCATCATGGACATGTTCCCGTACCCCTCCGGTGCGGGCCTGCACGTCGGCCACCCGCTGGGCTACATCGCCACCGACGTCTTCGCGCGCTTCCAGCGCATGACGGGCCACAACGTCCTGCACACCCTGGGCTTCGACGCCTTCGGCCTGCCCGCCGAGCAGCACGCCGTGCAGACCGGCGAGCACCCCCGGATCACCACCGAGGCCGCCATCGGCAACATGAAGTCCCAGCTGCGCCGGCTGGGCCTGGGCCACGACAAGCGCCGGTCGTTCGCCACGATCGACCCGGACTACTACAAGTGGACCCAGTGGATCTTCCTGCAGATCTTCAACTCCTGGTACGACGACGAGGCGGACAAGGCCCGCCCGATCTCGGAGCTGGTCGCCCAGTTCGAGACCGGTGAGCGCGCCGTCCCCGGCGGCCGCTCCTGGGACGCGCTGAGCGCCGCCGAGCGCGCCGACGTCCTGAGCGAGTACCGCCTGACGTACGCCTCCGACGCGCCGGTGAACTGGTGCCCCGGCCTGGGCACCGTACTGGCCAACGAGGAGGTCACCGCCGACGGCCGCTCCGAGCGCGGCAACTACCCGGTCTTCAAGGCGAAGCTGCGCCAGTGGAACATGCGCATCACCGCCTACGCCGACCGGCTGCTGGACGACCTGGACGCCCTGGACTGGCCCGAGGCCATCAAGCTGCAGCAGCGCAACTGGATCGGCCGCTCCGAGGGCGCCCGCGTCGACTTCCCGATCGACGGCGAGCGCATCACCGTCTTCACCACCCGCCCCGACACCCTGTTCGGCGCGAGCTACATGGTGCTGGCACCCGAGCACCCCCTGGTCGAGAAGTTCACGCCCCAGGAGTGGCCCGAGGGCACGCACGACGTGTGGACCGGCGGGCACGCGAGTCCGGCCGAGGCCGTCGCCGCCTACCGCGCGCAGGCCGCCTCGAAGTCCGACGTCGAGCGGCAGGCCGAGGCCAAGGACAAGACCGGTGTCTTCATCGGCGCGTACGCGACCAACCCGGTCAACGGCGAGCGGATCCCCGTCTTCATCGCCGACTACGTCCTGATGGGCTACGGCACCGGCGCGATCATGGCCGTCCCCTGCGGCGACCAGCGCGACTTCGAGTTCGCGCGCGCCTTCGAGCTGCCGATCCCCTGCATCGTCGAACCGACCGACGGCCGCGGCACGGACACCTCGACATGGGAGGACGCCTTCTCGTCCTACGACGCGAAGATCGTCAACTCCACGGGTGAGGGCGTCTCCCTGGACGGCCTGGGTGTCGCCGAGGCCAAGGCGCGCATCACCGAGTGGCTGGCCCGCAAGGGCGTCGGCGAGGGCACCGTCAACTTCCGCCTGCGCGACTGGCTGTTCAGCCGCCAGCGGTACTGGGGCGAGCCCTTCCCGATCGTCTACGACGAGGACGGCGTCGCCCACGCCCTGCCCGAGTCGATGCTGCCGCTGGAGCTGCCCGAGGTCGAGGACTACTCGCCCCGCACCTTCGACCCGGACGACGCGGACACCTCCCCGGAGACCCCGCTGTCGCGCAACGAGGAGTGGGTCCACGTCACCCTGGACCTGGGTGACGGACGCGGTCCGCGGAAGTACCGGCGCGAGACCAACACCATGCCCAACTGGGCCGGCTCCTGCTGGTACGAGCTGCGCTACCTGGACCCGCACAACAGCGAGCGGCTGGTCGACCCCGAGATCGAGCAGTACTGGATGGGCCCGCGCGAGGGGCAGCCGCACGGCGGTGTCGACCTGTACGTCGGCGGCGCCGAGCACGCGGTGCTGCACCTGCTGTACGCGCGCTTCTGGTCCAAGGTGCTGTACGACCTGGGCCATGTCTCGTCGGCCGAGCCGTTCCACAAGCTGTTCAACCAGGGCATGATCCAGGCCTTCGTCTACCGTGACAGCCGTGGCATCGCGGTGCCCGCCGCCGAGGTGGAGGAACTGGGCGACGCCTACTACTACCGGGGCGAGAAGGTCTCCCGGCTGCTGGGCAAGATGGGCAAGTCCCTGAAGAACGCGGTCACTCCGGACGAGATCTGCGACGAGTACGGCGCGGACACCCTGCGCCTGTACGAGATGGCGATGGGCCCGCTGGACGTGTCCCGGCCGTGGGACACGCGCGCGGTCGTGGGCCAGTTCCGGCTGCTGCAGCGGCTGTGGCGCAACATCGTCGACGAGGCCACCGGCGAGGTGACCGTGGTGGACGCCGAGCCCGACGAGGACACGCTGCGTGCGCTGCACAAGGCGATCGACGGGGTGCGCCACGACCTGGAGGGCCTGCGCTTCAACACCGCCATCGCCAAGGTGACCGAGCTGAACAACCACCTGACGAAGGCGGCCGGCCCGCTGCCGCGTTCGGTCGCCGAGCCGCTGGTGCTGCTGATCGCCCCGCTGGCCCCGCACATCGCCGAGGAGCTGTGGCGCATGCTGGGCCACACCGACTCGGTCGTCCACCAGGACTTCCCGGTCGCCGACCCGCGGTACGTGGTCGACGAGACCGTGACCTGCGTCGTACAGATCAAGGGCAAGGTCAAGGCGCGGCTGGAGGTGTCGCCGGCCATCTCCGACGAGGAGCTGGAGAAGGCGGCGCTGACCGACGAGACCGTGGTCAAGGCGCTGGGCGGGGCCGGTGTCCGCAAGGTGATCGTGCGGGCGCCGAAGCTGGTGAACATCGTCACGGCGTAGCCGCCCACCGGGCGGGGCGCGCGTCTCGGGGTAGTCCCCTACGGGCAGGTTCGGGGTTCTTCTGGAACTTCGGGCCTGCCCGTCTCGTTTACCGTGGAAGAGCGGTGCGGGATGTGCCGCGACGGGCTGGAGGAGGAGCACGGTGGAAGCAGTGATCGCAGTCTTCGCCCTGCTCTTCGTGCTGTTCCTGGCGCTCGGCGCCTACGCCACGGTCAAGGTCGTCGGCGCCGCCAAGCGCGGTGTGGACCGCACCATCGACCAGGCCAGGCGCACGGTCGAGGACCACACCCTGCGCGCCAAGACCTTCGTGCCCGGCCCGGTGAGCGAGGTCGCCCAGCTGCGGCTCAAGCTCCGCACCTCCATGCGCGCCACCCAGGACGCGCTGCACACGGGCGCGCAGGACGACGAGTCCCTGAAGGAGTCCCTCGGGCTCTTCCAGCGGCTCAGCGCCCACGGCCACGAACTGGACGGCGAGCTGAGGCGCCTGGAGTCCGAGCCCGACCGCGCCACCCTCAGCCAGCGGCTGCCCGACCTGCGCGCACGCGCCGAGCGCATCACGAGGTCGGCGGACTCCCTGCGCTGGGCGGCCCGCGACCGGGCCCGCCGCTTCGCCGACGACGACCTGGACACGCTGAGCGCCCAGATAGACGTGGAGGCCGGCGCCCTGCGGCACTGGACGACCGCGGAGCCCGACTCGACCCCGCCGCCCTGGCCCGAGGCCCCGGCCACCGACGCCGGTACGGCCCAGCAGACGTGGCCCGAGACACCCCGCTCGCGTCCCGCCGAGGAGTCGACGCGCGCCGCGATCACCCCGCCGGTGCGGCGCCCGACCTACCCCTGGCAGAAGAAACCCCGTCCGGAGAGCACCACTTGATCGGGTCACGGGCGGACCAGGTGAGGATCCGGTCAAGGGCGTACCAGGTGAGAGGGGCCGGGCTGCCGTCCGGGCGCTACGGCAGGTAACCTCCAGCTCATGTCCCGCCATGTCGCGATCGTCACCGATTCAACGGCCTACCTGCCGCCGCGGACGATGGAGCGCCACGGCATCACAGCGGTGCCGCTGACGGTGGTCCTCGGCGACCAGGCGCTGGACGAGGGCACCGAGATCTCCACCCGCTCCCTCGCCCAGGCCCTGCAGAAGCGACGCCCCGTCACCACCTCGCGGCCCAGCCCCCAGCTCTTCACGGAGACCTACCGCAAGGTCGCCGACTCGGGCGCCACCGACATCGTCTCCCTCCATCTCTCCGCCGAACTGTCGGGCACCTATGACGCGGCGGTGCTCGCGGCGCGCGAGGCTCCGGTGCCGGTGCGGGTGGTGGACACCGGGACCGTCGCGATGGCCCTCGGGTTCTGCGCGCTCACCGCGGCGGAGGCGGCGGAGGCCGGCGGCACCGTGGACGAGGCCGTCACGGCGGCCGAGAAGCGGGCCTCGGGCACGTCCGCCTATTTCTACGTGGACACCCTCGACTATCTGCGCCGTGGTGGCCGGATCGGTGCGGCGCAGGCCCTGCTGGGCTCCGCGCTGGCCGTGAAACCGCTGCTCCAGCTGGACGGCGGCCGGATCGAGCTCCTGGAGAAGGTCCGCACGGCCTCCAGGGCGATCGCCCGCCTGGAGGAGATCGCGGCCGACGCCGCCGGCGACGCACAGGTCGACATCGCCGTCCACCATCTCGCCGCCCCCGAACGCGCCTCGGCCCTCGCGGAGCGGCTGCGGGCGCGGGTGCCGGGGATGGCCGACCTGCATGTGAGCGAGGTCGGGGCGGTGATCGGGGCGCATACGGGGCCTGGGTTGCTGGGGGTTGTGGTTTCGCCGCGCTGACGTTTCTGACGGCGTCTCAGGGGGCCTGACGGTGGCCCGAGGTGCCTGACGGCGTTCTCAAGGTGCCTGACGGCGTCTCACACGGGGCTTGTCATCCGTGCGGGTGACGGAGTTGTCCACAACCGGGTCGTTGTCCACGGGAATTGAGCATGATCATCGCGGTGGCGGCGAGTGTCTCATCCTCGGGGCATGGCACTTCGATCACGTACTCGCACAGTGGCCGCCACCAGTGGTCCGGGCCGCGCTCCCGCCTCCGACGGCCGGATTCGGCACCGCCGTCCGCCGGCGAGGGGCCGAGCCCGCGACCGGCAGGCGTCGGCGGAGCTCCGTCGGCGTGCGGAGGCGCTGTTCCCCGGACGGGCGGAGGAAGCGTTCCCCGAGCCGGCGGAGGAAGTGTTCCCCGAGCCGGCGGAGGCAGCGTTCCCCGAGCCGGCGGAGGCACCGATCCCCGAACGGGCCGTGGAGTGGCGGGAGTCGGGGGCGGGGCCGCCGGAGTCGCCCGTGGGGGACGAGGAGCGGCAGCGGCCGGGGGACGCCTGGCGGGTGCGGGCCGGGCTCGCTCTGCGTGAGCGGATGCCGGTGTGGTTGCAGACGCGGTGCGGGCTGGAGCGGCGGAGTGTGGTGGCGCTCGGGGTGGTGCTCGTCGTCGCCGCCGTGTTCGCCGTGCAGCACTTCTGGACGGGCCGGACCCAGTCGGTCCCGGCGCCCGAAGTGGTGCGGGCGGCGGCGCCGTTGGGGGAGTGGGAGGGGAGGGCGAGCGGGGAGCCGGCGGCGGAGGCCTCGGGCGGAATGTCGGGTGGCATGCGGGGCGGAGTGCGGGGCGGGTTGCCGGGTGCCGGGGCTTCGCCCGGACCCGAGATCGTCGTGGACGTCAGCGGCAAGGTCCGCCACCCGGGCATCCATCGTCTCCCCGCGGGTTCACGGGTCGACGACGCGCTGCGCGCGGCCGGTGGCGTGCGGCCCGGCACGAGCACGGAGGGGCTCAACCGGGCCCGCTTCCTGGTGGACGGGGAGCAGGTGGTGGTCGGAGGACCCGCGGCCCCGGCGCCGGGGCCCGCCGGGGCGGCAGGGAGCGCGCCAGGGGCAGGAGCAGCCGGAGGAGGCGTGCCCGGGGCAGGGGCACCCGCGGCTCCGGTCTCCCTCAACACGGCGACCGTGGACCAGCTCGACACGCTGCCGGGTGTGGGCCCGGTGCTGGCCCAGCACATCGTCGCCTACCGCACCCAGCACGGCGGTTTCCGCTCGGTGGACGAACTGCGCGAGGTCAACGGCATCGGTGACCGAAGGTTCGCCGATCTACGGGATCTGGTGCGGCCATGAGCCACGCGTCCGAGCCCACGGCCGAGCGAGCCGCCGTCCACGCCGCCTCCCCGGCACGGCTGGGAGCCGCCCACCCCCGACAGGAGGGCCCGACGGACCTACGACTCGTACCGCCCGCGCTCGCGGCCTGGGGGACGGCGGCGCTGATGTCGGGCGCGACGCCGGGGTGGGTGACGGGGACGGCGTTGGGGTGCCTGGTCGCGGCGGGTGCCCTGATGTTCGTGCGGCGGAGCGGGGGTTGGCCGGGTGTCTCGGTCGCCGCCGTGCTGCTCTGTGTCGCCGCGGCCGCCGTGTCCGTCGGGCTCCACGGGGCCGATGTGCGGCGGGGGCCCGTGCCGGGGCTGGCGCGGGAGTACGCCCGGGTGACCGCCGACGTCGAGATCACCTCCGACCCACGGCTCACCCGCCCCCGGATCAGCGGGGACCACGCCGCTCCCGCCTCGGTGCTGATCGAGGGGGAGGTACGGCGAGTGACGGGGGCGGCCGGGACGGCCGTCATGACTCGGGCGCCGGTGCTGGTGATCGTCGATGTGGGCGCTCGTGGGGCGGGGGCGGGTCCTCCGGTTCCCATGGGTCCCATGGGAACCGGAGGACCCATGGGTCCCGGTTCTTCGAAGCGACCCCGATCGCCCTGGCTGGACCTGCTTCCCTCCACCCGGGTCCGTGTCCCGGCGCGGGTCGTCCCCGCTGTGGTCGGCGGGGATCGGGTCGCCGGGGTGTTGCGGGTGCGGGGACAGGCGGTGCCGCTGGTCGTGGGTGGGCCGTCGGCGGCGCAGCGGTTCGCGGGGCGGTTGCGGGGCGGGTTGCGGGAGGCGACCGAGGGGCTGCCGGCGGATGCGCGGGCGTTGCTGCCGGGGCTGGTCGTCGGGGACACCTCGCGGATCACTCCGGAGCTGGACGAGGCCTTCGAGGAGACCGATCTGGCGCACACCCTCGCCGTGTCCGGGAGCAACCTCACGATCATCCTCGCCCTGCTCATCGGGCCGCCGGGCATGGCGCGGCTGGTGGAGCGGCGGGGGCTCGCACCCCGGCTCGGCATCCCGCTGCGGGCGACCGCGGTGCTCGGCGGGTTCCTGACACTCGGGTTCGTGGTGGTGTGCCGGCCGGACCCGAGCGTGCTGCGCGCCGCGGCCTGCGGTGCCGTGGTGCTGCTGGCCCTGGCGACCGGGCGCCGCAGATCACTGGTCCCGGCGCTGGCGACGGCCGTACTTCTGCTGGTCCTCTACGACCCCTGGCTGGCCCGGAGTTACGGCTTTCTGCTCTCGGTGCTGGCCACCGGTGCCCTGCTTACCCTCGCCCCTCGCTGGAGCGAGGCACTGCGGCGGCGCCGGGTTCCGCCGAGGCTGGCGGAGGGGCTGGCCGCGGCGGCCGCGGCACAGGCGCTGTGCGCGCCGGTGGTGGCCGTGCTGTCGGCGCGGGTGAGCCTGGTGGCGGTGCCGTGCAATCTGCTCGTGGAGGCAGCGGTGGCGCCGGCCACGGTGCTGGGTTTCGCGGCGCTGGCGACGGCACCGGTGCTGATGCCGGTGGCCAAGGCGCTTGCCTGGTGCGCGAGCTGGCCGGCGGAGTGGATCGCGGGAGTGGCGCGCGCGGGTGCCTCGTTGCCGGGCGGGGCCATGGACTGGCCGGGCAGTTGGGGCGGGGCGCTGCTGCTCGCGCTGGTCACGGGGGTCGTCCTGCTGGTCGGCCGGCGCCTGCTGCGGCATCCGTGGCTGTGCGGGGTGTGCGCGGCGCTGCTCGTGCTGGTGGTGGTGCGGCCGCCGCCGTTGACCAGGGTGATCACGGGGTGGCCGCCGCCGGGGTGGCGGTTCGCGATGTGCGATGTCGGACAGGGCGACGCCACCGTCCTCGCGGCGGGGGAGGGCAGCGGGGTGGTCGTGGACGCCGGGCCCGATCCGAGGCTCGTCGACCACTGTCTGCGTGCCCTCGGCATCACGAGGATCCCGCTCGTCGTGCTGACACACTTTCACGCCGATCATGTGGCCGGGCTGCCCGGAGTGCTGCGGGGCCGGTCGGTGGGGGCGATCGAGACGACGGGGTTCGAGGAACCCGCGGACCAGGTCGCGTCCGTACGGAGGGAGGCGGCGGCGCGGCACATTCCGGTCACCCGTGCCGTCGCCGGGGAGCGGCGGCGCGTCGGGGCGCTGTCCTGGCAGGTGCTGTGGCCCCCGCCCGACCCGGCACCGGAGCCGGACGGGCCCAACGACGCGAGCGTGGCCCTGCTGGTCCGCTCGGCCGGGCTGCGGCTCCT
Source organism: Streptomyces sp. NPDC005648 (assembly GCF_040605395.1). NCBI lineage: Bacteria > Bacillati > Actinomycetota > Actinomycetes > Kitasatosporales > Streptomycetaceae > Streptomyces > Streptomyces sp. NPDC005648. The sequence goes on from NZ_JBEXCS010000026.1 coordinate 11,781, forward strand.
GCTGCTCGGGGACCTCGAACCCCCGGCCCAGCAGGCCCTGTCGAGGTCGCCGGAGGGGGCGCTGCTGCGCGGGGTGGACGTGCTGAAGGTCGCCCATCACGGGTCCGCGTACCAGGATCCGGAGCTGATACGCAGGGTGGCCCCACGGATCGCGCTGATCTCCGTCGGGGCGGACAACACCTATGGGCACCCGGCCCCGAGCACGGTCGAGGCGCTGCGGGCCGAGGGCGCGGTGGTGCTGCGGACCGACCGGGACGGGGCGCTCGCCGTCACGGACACGGGCGGGAGGCTGGGCGTGGCGCGAGACTGAGGACATGAACTCTGCACAGGTCGATGCCTATCTCCGCCGGCTGGGAGTCGAGGACGCGCCGCGGCCCGCCGAGGCCACCGCCGACGTACTGCGTGAACTGCATCTGCGTCATCTGCGGGCCGTGCCCTTCGAGAACCTGTCCATCCATCTGGGCGAGGAGATCGTGCTGGAGGAGAAACGGCTGCTGGACAAGGTGGTGGGGGCGAGACGAGGGGGGTTCTGCTACGAACTGAACGGGGCGTTCGGGGCGTTGCTGGACGCGCTGGGCTTCGAGGTGACGCCGCTGGCGGCTCGGGTGCACGGCGGCGAGGGGCGGCTCGGGATTCCGTACGACCATCTCGCGCTGCGGGTGCGGACGGTGGACGGGGGCGAGTGGCTGGCCGACGTGGGGTTCGGGGCGCACAGTCATCATCCGCTGGCGTTCGGGGAGCGGGGCGAGCAGGAGGACCCCGGCGGGGTGTTCCGGATCGTCGAGGCGGGGCCGGACCTGGATGTCCTCATGGGGAGTGTGCCGCAGTACCGCCTGGAGACCCGGCCCCGGGAACTCGGTGACTTCGTGGCCGGGGCGTGGTGGCACAGCACCTCCCCCGCCTCGCACTTCACACAGTCGCTGGTGTGCTCCAGGGTCACGGAGGACGGCGGCAGGATCACGCTCAGCGGACGCACCTTCAAGCTGACGGGTGCCGACGGGGCGCGCGAGGAAAGGGAGTTGGGGACGGACGAGGAGGTGCTCGACGTGTATCGGGAGCGGTTCGGGATCGGGCTCGACCGTGTGCCGATGGTGCGAAATCCCCATCGGTCGGAGCGGAACGACTGATTGGGGGATCAGTTGGGGCCAGTCATTGCTACTCGTGCGTAGGTGACCCGTGTTGCCTCGAATGCCGCATCGGTGATCGAATGCGTCTTCGGCAGCGGTGATCGGGTGATGTCGAGGCGCACAGGAGTGGCGTGGATGTTCGGGCGTTGGCGGGAAAAGGGAACGAACCGGGTGCAGCGGACGAGCCCCCTGGCGGCGCTGCGGACGCCGCCGAGTGCCGGGGTGCTGAGCTGCCGGGTGCTGGATCCGGTCAACGAGCCGGTGAAGCACGCGGAGTACGCGGTCAGCGACACCATGGGGCGCAAGGTGGTCGGCGGGGAGACGGACCCCTACGGGTCGTTCGTGACGACCGTGCCCGCCGGCGAGTACCGGCTGGCGGTGTCGGCCGAGGGATACACCCCGTACCGGGCGAGCGCCACGGTGGGGGAGAACGCGCTGGCCTCGCTCGGGGATGTGACGCTCCAGGTGGCGCAGCCGCCGGAGCTGCCGGCGCCGGGTGACTGGGAGATCGAGCCGACGCATTCCTCGATCGGGTTCACCGCGCGGCACATCGGGCTGGCGCGGATCCACGGCCGGTTCAACTCCTTCGCCGGAGTGATACGGATCGCCGAGCAGATCGAGCAGTCGGCGATGCATGTGGTGATCGACGCGGCGTCCATCGACACGGGTGTCGGGATGCGCGACGACCATCTGCGGTCGGGGGACTTCCTGGATGTACGGCGGTTTCCGACGCTGGAGTTCTACAGCGAGCGGTTCGTGCACAAGGGCGGCAGCCGGTGGGCGATCACGGGGGCCCTGTCGCTCCACGGGGTGACGCGGACGGTGACGCTCGACACGGAGTACCTGGGGCTGGGCAACGGTATGGAGGGGGAGGCGCGGGCCGCCTGCCGGGCCGTCACGGAGCTGCACCGGGACGACTTCACCGTGAGCTGGCAGACGATGCTGGCGCGCGGGATCGCGGTGGTGGGGCCGAGCATCCGGGTCGAGTTGGACGTGCAGGTCGTGCCCAGGAGCTGACCTGGAGAATGGCTCCGTGAGCGATGTGAGACATGTGCTGGTGCTGCCCGATCGGGATGCGGCGGAAGAGGTCGTCGAGGCGCTGCGGGAGCGGTTCGGGTCGGCCGAGGAGCCGCAGGTGGTGAGGGACGTGCTGGCCGGTGAGGACGACGCGGAGGACGCGCAGTGGCTGGTGGTGCTGCGCGACGAGGACGGGCGGCTGGACCCCGGGGAGCTGGACGCGTTCGCGGGGGAGTGGGACGGCTGGCGCGAGGAGCCGTAACGGGTGACGGCGGCGGGCGCTGTCAGTGCCCCGTGCCATGCTGTACGCGATGGCCAAGAACTCTGCGAACGATGATCTCCTCGCCCCCGTGACCCTCGCCGTGGGGCAGGAGGACCTGCTGCTCGACCGGGCCGTGCAGGCGGTCGTGGCGGCCGCCAGGGCCGCCGACGCCGACACGGACGTACGCGACCTCTCTCCCGAACAACTGCAGCCGGGGACGCTCGCCGAGCTCACCAGCCCGTCGTTGTTCGCGGAGCGCAAGGTCGTCGTCGTGCGCAACGCGCAGGATCTGTCGGCCGAGACCGTCAAGGACGTACAGGACTATCTGAAGACGCCGGCCGAGGAGATCACTCTCGTTCTGCTGCACGCGGGCGGGGTCAAGGGCAAGAAGCTGCTCGACGCCGTGCGGAAGGCGGGGGCCCGGGAGGTCGCCTGTCCGAAGATGACCAAGCCGGCGGACCGGCTGGCGTTCGTGCGGGGCGAGTTCCGCGCGACCGGGAGGTCGGCGACACCGGAGGCCTGTCAGGTGCTGGTCGATGCCATCGGGAGTGATCTGCGGGAGCTGGCGTCGGCCGTCTCCCAGCTGGTCGCCGATGTCGAGGGGACCATCGACGAGGCGGTCGTCGGGCGGTACTACACCGGTCGGGCCGAGGCGTCGAGCTTCGAGGTCGCCGACCGGGCGGTGGAGGGGCGGGCGGCCGAGGCGCTGGAGGCCCTGCGCTGGGCGCTGTCCACCGGGGTCGCGCCGGTGCTGATCACCAGCGCCCTCGCACAGGGGGTGCGGGCGATCGGGAAGCTGTCGTCCGCGCGCGGGGGGCGGCCGGCGGATCTCGCGCGGGAGCTGGGGATGCCACCGTGGAAGATCGACCGGGTGCGGCAGCAGATGCGGGGATGGACACCGGACGCCGTCTCCGTCGCGCTGCGCGCGGTGGCCGAGGCGGACGCGGGCGTCAAGGGCGGCGGGGACGATCCGGACTACGCGCTGGAGAAGGCCGTGGTGACGATCGCCAGGGCGGCGCGGTCCCGGGGCCGGGGTTAGCGGTCTTCACCGGCGACGCCGAAAGCCCCGCTGTCCGCCCTGGGGAAGGGTGGGTGGCGGGGCCTCGGTGCAAAGCTGTCGAGCCCGTTCCCGCGTGGCGAACGCAGGCCGCGAACAGGCTCTTGGGGCCGGTCGGGAGCGGATGAGAGAGGGCCCGCTCGGGTCCTTCCGGCGTCAAATCAAGCTTCAGCCCTTGAGGGTCTCGACCTTGGAAGCAAGCGCCGACTTCTTGTTGGCGGCCTGGTTCTTGTGGATGACGCCCTTCGAGACGGCCTTGTCGAGCTGACGCGCGGCAGCGCGCTGGTACTCGGTGGCCTTCTCCACGTCACCCGCGGCAGCGGCCTCACGGGCCTTGCGGATCGCGGTCTTCAGGGAGGACTTGACGGCCTTGTTGCGCAGTCGAGCCTTCTCGTTGGTCTTGTTCCGCTTGATCTGGGACTTGATGTTCGCCACTGATTGAGCCTTTTCAGGTTTGGTTTCTCAGATGATGTGCCTCGCGCTGAGAGGGCATGAGACACAGCCACCCAGGCTACCAGTGGCCGGGCCGACGGCCCAAAACGGTCCCCGGTCGCCCGCCGTGGGACCATGGAGCCTACGTATCGATCCGACCCGAGGCATAAGGCGCCTCAAGAGACAGGACCCTGCGTGCCCGCGACCCCTAAGAATGTGCCCGAGCCGAGCCGTACCGACCCGGCTCTGATCCGCAATTTCTGCATCATCGCGCACATCGACCACGGCAAGTCCACGCTCGCCGACCGGATGCTCCAGCTGACCGGCGTCGTCGAGCAGCGCCAGATGCGTGCTCAGTACCTCGACCGCATGGACATCGAGCGCGAGCGCGGCATCACGATCAAGTCCCAGGCGGTGCGGCTGCCGTGGGCTCCCACCCACGACAAGACCAACACGCACATCCTGAACATGATCGACACCCCGGGGCACGTCGACTTCACCTACGAGGTCTCGCGGTCGCTCGCCGCCTGCGAGGGGACCGTCCTCCTCGTCGACGCCGCCCAGGGCATCGAGGCCCAGACTCTCGCCAACCTCTACCTGGCGATGGAGAACGACCTCACGATCATCCCCGTACTCAACAAGATCGACCTTCCGGCCGCCCAGCCCGAGAAGTTCGCCGAGGAGCTCGCCAACCTCGTCGGCTGCGAGCCCGACGACGTGCTGAGGGTCTCCGCCAAGACCGGTGTGGGCGTGGACGCGCTGCTCGACCGGGCCGTCCGGGACATCCCGCCGCCCGTCGGGGTCGCCGACGCCCCCGCCCGCGCGATGATCTTCGACTCGGTCTACGACTCCTACCGCGGTGTCGTGACCTACGTACGAGTCGTCGACGGCCAGCTCAACAAGCGTGAGCGGATCCGGATGATGTCCACCGGCGCCACCCACGAGCTGCTGGAGATCGGGACCAACTCGCCCGAGATGCTCGGCGCGGACGGGCTGGGTGTCGGTGAGGTGGGTTACCTCATCACCGGTGTGAAGGACGTCCGCCAGTCCAAGGTCGGTGACACCATCACCAGCCTGGCGAAGGGCGCGACCGAGGCGCTCGGGGGATACAAGGACCCCAAGCCGATGGTCTTCTCCGGTCTGTATCCGCTGGACGGGTCCGACTACCCCGAGCTGCGCGACGCCCTCGACAAGCTCCAGCTCAACGACGCCGCGCTGGTCTACGAGCCGGAGACCTCGGCGGCGCTCGGCTTCGGCTTCCGCGTCGGTTTCCTGGGGCTGCTGCACCTGGACGTCATCCGCGAGCGGCTGGAGCGCGAGTTCGGGCTCGACCTGATCGCCACGGCCCCGAACGTGGTCTACCGGGTGGTGATGGAGGACGGCGGCGAGCACATCGTCACCAACCCCAGCGAGTTCCCCGAGGGCAAGATCAACGACGTGTACGAGCCCGTCGTACGCGCCACGATCCTCGCGCCCTCGGAGTTCATCGGTTCGATCATGGAGCTGTGCCAGACCCGGCGCGGCACCCTGCTCGGCATGGACTACCTGTCCGAGGACCGGGTGGAGATCCGCTACACCCTCCCGCTCGCCGAGATCGTCTTCGACTTCTTCGACCAGCTGAAGTCCAAGACGCGCGGATACGCCTCCCTGGACTACGAGCCCACCGGCGAGCAGTCGTCGAGCCTGGTCAAGGTCGACATCCTGCTGCACGGCGACAAGGTCGACGCCTTCTCGGCGATCACCCACAAGGACGCGGCCTACGCCTACGGTGTGCGGCTGGTCGCCAAGCTGCGCGAGCTGATCCCGAGGCAGGCCTTCGAGGTGCCGATCCAGGCCGCCATCGGCTCCCGGGTGATCGCCCGCGAGACCATCCGCGCCATCCGCAAGGACGTCCTCGCCAAGTGCTACGGCGGCGACATCTCCCGTAAGCGCAAGCTGCTGGAGAAGCAGAAGGAGGGCAAGAAGCGGATGAAGATGGTGGGTTCCGTGGAGGTTCCGCAGGAGGCCTTCATCGCCGTACTGAGCAGTGATGACAGCGCGGGGTCGGGCAAGGCCAAGAAGTAACCTCCGGTAACAGAGGGTGGCCCGGCAAATCGCCGCAACCGGGGTCCGTCGTACGCAAGCGAGACGGGCCCCTACGCGTGCGTAAGGTCGCTCTCTGTGCGAAGTGACAGGCCGACGCCCCTTACGAACCGGCCGGTCGGGCTCTACTCTGATCTCTGCTCGATAGTTACTCGCGAGTTAAACAAACGCTACTGCGTGAAGCCAGCCGCACTTGAGCCAGCCGCATTGTCGCGGGCCCGGAGGATGTCGTGAGCGACACACAGACACTGATCGAGAACCGTCCGCCGAGCGTGGCGAACCTCTTCCTGGAGCGCGTGGCGGCGACGCCGGACGCCGAGGCGTACCGCTACCCGGTGCCCGCCGCGTCCGGGACGGGCCCCGACGACTGGAAGTCGCTGAGCTGGGCCGAGGCCGCCGAGCGGGTCTACGCGATCGCGGCGGGACTGATCGAGCTCGGGGTCCAGCCCGAGCAGCGGGTCGCCCTCGCCTCCTCCACCCGGGTCGAGTGGATCCTCGCCGACCTCGGCATCCTGTGCGCGGGCGCCGCCACCACCACGGTCTATCCGCAGACCAACGCCGACGAGTCGGCGTTCATCCTCTCCGACTCCGAGAGCCGGGTGCTGATCGCCGAGGACGCGGCGCAGCTGGCCAAGGCCGTGGAGAAGCGGGCCGAGCTGCCCGCCCTGACGCATGTCGTGGTGATCGACTCGGCCGGTGTCGAGACGAGCGACTGGGTGCTGACCCTCGCCGAGCTGGAGGCCCGGGGCGCCGCGCGCCTGGAGAAGGACCCCGACCTGATCAGGGAGCGGGTCGGCGCGATCACCAAGGACCAGCTCGCCACCCTGATCTACACCTCCGGCACCACTGGCCGGCCCAAGGGCGTCCGGCTCGCGCACGACAGCTGGGCGTACATGGCGAAGTCGATCGCCTCGACCGGGCTGATCGGCGCCGAGGACGTGCAGTACCTGTGGCTGCCCCTCGCGCATGTCTTCGGCAAGGTGCTCACCTCGGGGCAGATCGAGGTCGGGCATGTCACCGCCGTGGACGGCCGCGTCGACAAGATCATCGAGAATCTGCCGGTCGTGCAGCCGACGTACATGGCGGCCGTCCCGCGCATCTTCGAGAAGGTCTACAACGGGGTCGCCGCCAAGGCCCGTGCGGGCGGCGGGGCCAAGTACAAGATCTTCCAGTGGGCCGCCGGGGTCGCCCGCGAGTACGCCAAGGTCTCGCAGGACAACTTCCGGCGCACGGGCACGGCCTCGGTGCCGTTCGCGCTCGGTGCCAAGCACAAGACGGCCGACGCGCTGGTGTACGCCAAGATCCGGGAGGCGTTCGGCGGGAAGCTGCGGGCGTGTGTCTCCGGGTCGGCCGCGCTCTCTCCGGAGATCGGGTACTTCTTCTCCGGCGCCGGTATCCACGTCCTGGAGGGCTACGGGCTCACCGAGTCCTCCGCGGCCTCCTTCGTCAACCCGGGCGAGGCCTACCGCACCGGCACGGTCGGCAAGCCGCTGCCCGGCACGGAGGTGAGGATCGCCGACGACGGGGAGATCCTGCTGCGCGGCCCCGGCATCATGCAGGGCTACCACGGGCTGCCCGAGAAGACCGCCGAGGTGCTGGAGGCCGACGGGTGGTTCCACACCGGGGACATCGGTGAGCTCTCGCCCGACGGCTACCTGCGCATCACCGACCGCAAGAAGGACCTCATCAAGACGTCCGGCGGCAAGTACATCGCCCCCGCCGAGGTCGAGGGGCAGTTCAAGGCGGTGTGCCCGTACGTGTCCAACATCCTGGTGCACGGCGCCGACCGGAACTTCTGCACGGCGCTGATCGCGCTGGACGAGCCGTCGATCCTGGAGTGGGCCAAGGAGCAGGGGCTCTCGGGCAAGTCGTACGCGGAGGTCGTGGCCGCGCCGGAGACGGTCGCCATGGTCGACGGGTACGTCAAGGAACTCAACGGCGGGCTGCAGAAGTGGCAGACCATCAAGAAGTTCCGGCTGCTGCCGCGGGATCTCGACGTCGAGCACGGCGAGATCACCCCGAGCCTGAAGCTGAAGCGCCCGGTGGTGGAGCGGGAGTACAAGCACCTGATCGACGAGATGTACGCGGGGACGCGCGAGGCGTAGGTCTTCGGTTGTGTGGCTTTGGTGGGTGGTGTGATGTGGGGGAGGGTGGCGTCGGTGTTCCTTGCTGGGGGTGCGGGGGTCGTCCCCCGCGGTGATGCTGCCTAGCATCTGATCGACGAGATGTACGCGGGGACGCGTGAGGCGTAGGTCTTCGGTTGTGTGGCTTTGGTGGGTGGTGTGATGTGGGGGAGGGTGGCGTCGGTGTTCCTTGCTGGGGGTGCGGGGGTCGTCCCCCGCGGTGATGCTGCCTAGCACCTGATCGACGAGATGTACGCGGGGACGCGTGAGGCGTAGGTCTTCGGTCGTGTGGCTTTGGTGGGTGGTGTGATGTGGGGGAGGGCGGCGTCGGTGTTCCCTGCTGGGGGTGCGGGGGTCGTCCCCCGCGGTGATGCTGCCAAGCACCTGATCGACGAGATGTACGCGGGGACGCGCGAGGCGTAGCCGGTCATATCGGGTGGGTGGGGGGCACCAGGTGGCGCAGTTCCCGGATCTGGCCGTGGAGGCGTTCCAGGTCCGGGGGGCTCTCGCCGGTGAACTGGTGCTCCAGTTCCGCCAGTCGGCGGCTGAGTTCTCCGTGGAGCCGTTCCAGCTGCTGGTTCTTGCGGTGCAGGTCCAGGAAGACCGTGACCTTGGCCCGTAGGACCCACGGGTCGAAGGGCTTGGTCAGGTAGTCGGCCGCGCCCGTCGCGTAGCCGCGGAAGGCGTAGCCCGAGTCGTCCTCCGCGCCGGTCAGGAAGATGATCGGGACGTCCTTGGTCTGGTCGAGCCGCTTGATGTTCGCGGCCGTCTCGAAGCCGTCCATGCCCGGCATCCGGACGTCGAGGAGGACCAGGGCGAACCGCCGGCGCAGCAGTGCCTTCATCGCCTCCTCGCCCGAACGGGCGCGTACCAGCGGCTCGTTGAGGGACCCCAGGACGGCCTCCAGTGCGATCAGGTTGTCCTCCATGTCGTCCACGAGGAGGATGCAGGCGCGCTCGTCGGTCGTTGCCTCAGCGCTCATGGTGGCTGTGCCTCACTCGGTCTCGGGCGACGGCGGGGCCGTCGCCTCCTCGACGTCCGCCCGCTCCTCGTCGCCCGCCCCCTCCGGGTCCAGAAGCGCGCAGACGACGGTCAGCAGCTGGTCGACGTCCACCGGCTTCGGGACGTAGTCGTTAGCGCCCCGCGCGATGGACTTCTCCCGGTCGCCGGGCATCGCCTTCGCGGTGAGCGCGACGATCGGCAGGCCCGCCCAGCGCGGGGTGCGGCGGATGGCGGCGATGGTCTCGTAGCCGTCCATCTCCGGCATCATGATGTCCATCAGGACGAGTTCGACGTCCGGGTTGCGCTCCAGGGTCTCGATGCCCTCGCGGCCGTTCTCCGCGTACAGGACGGGCATGCCGACGCGGCCGAGGACATGGGTGAGGGCGAACACGTTGCGGATGTCGTCGTCGACGATCAGCACTCGTCGTCCGGGCAGGACCTGACCCGCCCGGCCCGACTTCCACGCCTCCAGCTTGGTCGGGGCCGGCCACGCGTCGTCCACGTCGTGCGTGGCCGTGTACGGATCGGCCGAGAACTGGTCGGGGGCGGGCAGCGTACGGTCCTCGGGGACCGGGCCGGTCGCCGAGTGACCGGGGCTGACGACGGGGACGTACAGCGTGAAGGTGGAGCCGTGCCCCGGCTCGCTCTCGGCGACGATACGGCCGCCCAGCAGGCCCGCGATCTCCCGGCTGATCGACAGCCCGAGGCCCGTGCCGCCGTACTTGCGGTTGGTGGTGCCGTCCGCCTGCTGGAACGCCTCGAAGATCACCGGGAGTTTCTCCGCCGCGATGCCGATGCCGGTGTCGGAGACGGCGAAGGCGATGATCTGGTCGCTGCCCGGGACATAGCGGTGGTCCGCGTCGACGACCCGGGTGACGCGCAGCTCGACCCGGCCCGTCGCGGTGAACTTGATCGCGTTGGAGAGCAGGTTGCGCAGGATCTGCTGCAGGCGCTGCTCGTCCGAGTACATCTCGCGCGGCACGTCCTCGCCGACGGCCACCTCGAAGGCGAGCCCCCGGTCCAGGGTGAGCGGGCGGAAGGTGGCGTGGACGTAGTCGAGAAGCTTGATCAGCGGCAGCTTCTTCGGGCGTACGTCCATCCGGCCGGCCTCGATCTTGGAGAGGTCGAGGATGTCGTTGATCAGCTGGAGCAGGTCGGAGCCCGAGCGGTGGATCGTCGTCGCGAACTGGACCTCCTGGTCGGAGAGATGACCGTCCGGGTTGTCCGAGAGCAGACGGGCGAGGATCAGCAGCGAGTTCAGGGGCGTACGCAGCTCGTGCGACATGTTCGCCAGGAACTCCGACTTGTACTGGGAGCTGGTCGCCAACAGGGCGGCCTTCTCCTCCAGTTCCGCGTTCGAGCGCTGCAACTCGGCCTGCTGCTTCTGGAGTTCGTCGGAGCGCTCCTGCAGCTGCATGGCCAGGCGCTGGGACTCGCCGAGCAGGGACTCGGTGCGGGAGTTGGCGATGATGGTGTTGATCGCGACGCCGATGGTGTTCACGAACTGGTCGAAGAAGGCCAGGTGGACGTCGGAGAAGCGGGAGAAGGAGGCCAGCTCGATCACGCCCAGGAGCTTGTCCTCGAAGAGGATCGGGATGATGACCACGCTGGCCGGGGCGGCCTCGCCGAGCCCGCTGTTGATCTTGATGTAGTCCGGCGGGGCCTCCTCCACCAGGATCCGCTTCTTCTCGCGGGCCGCCTGCCGGACCAGACCGTGCACCGGCATGCCGCCGGTGTCGACGGTCGCGCCCTGCGCCGAGCCGTAACCGGCGATGAACGCGAGCCCCTTCGCGGGGACGGTGGTGCGCAAGGAGGCGCCGTCCTCGTCCGGGTCGGCCAGGAAGAACGCCCCGTACTGGGCGTTCACCAGCGGTGTCAGCTCACGCAGGATCAGGTCGGCGACCTCCATCAGATCCCGGTGGCCCTGCATCAGCGCGGCGAGACGGGCCAGGTTGGACTCCAGCCAGTCCTTGGCGCGGGTCGTCTCGCGGAGGTTGGCCACCATCAGGTTGATGTTGTCCTTGAGCTCGGCCACCTCGCCCCGGGTCTCCACCGTGATCGAGCGGGACATGTCGCCCTGGGCCACCGCGGAGGCGACCTCGGCGATCGCGCGGACCTGGGTGGTCAGGTTGGAGGCGAGTTCGTTCACGTTGGTCGTCAGGCGCTTCCAGGTGCCGTAGACGCCCTCCACCCTTGCCTGGCCGCCGAGTTGGCCCTCGGAGCCGACCTCGCGGGCCACACGGGTGACCTCGGAGGAGAAGGAGGAGAGCGTGTCGACCATGGTGTTGATGGCGGTCTTCAGCTCCAGGATCTCGCCGCGCGCGTCCACGTCGATCTTCTTGGACAGGTCGCCGTTGGCGACGGCGGTGGTCACCTGGGCGATGTTGCGGACCTGCGACGTCAGGTTGTCCGCCATGTAGTTGACGTTGTCGGTCAGGTCCCGCCACACACCGCTCACGCCCAGCACCTGGGCGCGTCCGCCGAGCCGGCCGTCGGTGCCGACCTCGCGGGCCACCCGGGTCACCTCGTCGGCGAAGGCGCGCAGCTGCTCCACCATCGTGTTGACGGTGTCCTTCAGCTCCAGGATCTCACCGCGCGCGTCGACGGTGATCTTCTTGGACAGGTCGCCGTTGGCGACGGCCGTGGTGACCTGGGCGATGTTGCGGACCTGCGACGTCAGGTTCAGCGCCATGAAGTTGACGTTGTCGGTGAGGTCCTTCCAGACGCCGGACACGCCCCGCACCTGCGCCTGACCGCCGAGGTTGCCCTCGGTGCCGACCTCGCGGGCGACGCGGGTGACCTCGTCGGCGAAGGCGGAGAGCTGGTCCACCATCGTGTTGATGGTGGACTTCAGCTCCAGGATCTCGCCCTTCGCCTCGACCGTGATCTTCTTGCCGAGGTCGCCCTGGGCGACGGCGGTGGACACCAGCGCGATGTTGCGCACCTGTGAAGTCAGGTTGTCCGCCATGAAGTTGACGTTGTCGGTGAGGTCCTTCCAGACGCCCGACACGCCCCGCACCTGGGCCCGACCGCCGAGGTTGCCCTCGGTGCCGACCTCGCGGGCGACGCGGGTGACCTCGTCGGCGAAGGCGGAGAGCTGGTCCACCATCGTGTTGATGGTCGACTTCAGCTCCAGGATCTCGCCCTGCGCGTCCACGGTGATCTTCTGGCTCAGGTCGCCGTTGGCGACGGCGGTGGTGACCTGGGCGATGTTGCGGACCTGCGACGTCAGGTTCGAGGCCATGAAGTTGACGTTGTCGGTCAGGTCCTTCCAGACCCCGCTGACGCCCCGCACCTGGGCACGGCCGCCCAACTGCCCCTCCGTGCCCACCTCGCGGGCCACCCGGGTCACCTCGTCGGCGAACGCGGACAGCTGGTCGACCATCGTGTTCACGGTGAGCTTCAGTTCGAGCAGCTCGCCGGTCGCCTCGACCGTGACCGTACGGGTCAGATCGCCGCGCGCCACCGCCGTCGTCACCAGGGCGATGTCCCGCACCTGCGCGGTCAGCCGGGACGCCATGGTGTTGACCGCCTCGGTCACGTCCCGCCAACTCCCGGACAGGCCCTGCACCTTGGCGCGCCCGCCGAGCCGTCCCTCGGTGCCCACCTCGCGGGCCACCCGGGTCACCTCGCCGGTGAACAGCGACAGCTGGTCGACCATCTTGTTCACGGCCCGGCCCAGCCGCCGCAGATCACCCCGCAGCTGGCGGTTGCCGTCGTGCAGATCCACCCGCTGGGTCAGATCGCCGCCGGCCACGGCGTCCAGCACCCGGGTCGCGTTCGCCGCCGGGGCCACCAGGGCGTCGAGCAGCTGGTTGACATCGTTGACCCGGGCGGTCCAGGCACCCTGGCCCGGGCTGGCCGACAGCCGCTCGTCCAGCCTCCCGTGCCGCACCAGCTCCCGCTTCACCCGCTGCACCTCGCTGTTGAAGTGCGTGTTGCGGTCGGCGATCTGGTTGAAGACGGCGGTCAGTTCGGCCACCATGCCATGACCGGTCTCCGGCACCTTCGTGAAGTCGCCGTCCCGGGCGGCCGTCATCGCGGCGAGCAGCGGGCGCAGCTCCGATGCTCGGACTTGTTCCGGTTTTTGTCCGTCTTCGAGCGCACGCGTAGCACTGTTCTCACTCATGGCGGCCCACTTCGGTAACTCGGCGCTTATGGGCGTGGTCAGTCTGTCACTCTGTCGGCATCGACTGAGGCGTATTCGTCCGAACTGCTCGGGGAGCTGGACATGGGGGCCATTCCGACGCAACGGGAGACCGCTGCCCATGTCTCCGGCACGCCCGCGCACCCGGATGCGACGGGCGGCTTAGGCGGCGCACGGGCGCACGCCACCCTCCCCGGAAGCGCCGTCGCGCCGGGCTCCGCCCGCGCCCTCGTGCGCTCCGCCGTGGACGACTGGACCGAGGCCGGGCTGCCCGGCGCCGAACACCTCACCGAGCGCCTCGCCGACGACGCCGTCCTCGTCGTCAGCGAACTCGTCACCAACGCCGTCGTGCACGCGGGCACCGACGTCCAGGTGGCCTGCCGGCTGGAGGAGGCGACCGGCGCCGTCGTCGTCGAGGTCCGCGACCACCATCCCTCCCGGCCGCCCCGGGACGCGGAGGCCGAACCGTCGTACGGGACACACGAGTCGGGGCGCGGGCTGCGCCTGGTCGCCACGCTCGCCGAGTCCTGGGGGGTCAGCTTCCGCAGGGGCGCCAAGACGGTGTGGGCCCGGCTGCTCGCCGAACAGGGCGCTGACACCGACGAGTTGGACGCGTACACCCTTCAGCGGCGACTGGACGTCGCCGGGATCCTCGCACCCGATCCGCTCCCGTCCTCGAACGAGCCCGGCCGGCGGGACCCGCGGCGCGCCGGACACGACCGGGACTGGCTCGACCGGGGCGCCCTGTCCTTCCTCGCCGAGGCCTCCGACCTGCTCGCCGGGCAGCTCGACGAGAACCTGGTCGCCGCGCTCGCCGGACAGCTGATCGTGCCGAGGCTCGCCGACTGGTGTGCCGTATGGCTGGAGGACGAGGTGATGGGCCGCTGGGAGACCCCCGATCCCGGCGGCTGGACGGGCGACACCGGCACGGGCCCGCGCCTGGCCCGCGTCTGGCACGGCAGCGAGAACCGCATCGAGGAGCTGCGCCGGGCCCTGGAGAAGGACCCGCCGCGTCCGGCGCCCGGCCCCCTCCAGTCCGGGCCCGTCGCCCACCCCTGGCCCGGTGAGGCGCTGGACGGCGACACCCACGGCACGGCACTGGCGTACCGGCTGATCGCCGGCGGCCGGCCGCTCGGCACCCTCGTCATCGGCCGCGCGGGCCGGCTGTGCTTCCCGGACGAGGTCACCGGCCTGGTCGAGGATCTCAGCCGCCGGGTGGCCCTCGCCATCGGCGCGGCCCGCCAGTACGCCCGCCAGGCCACCATCAGCCGGGTCCTGCAGCGCGGTCTGCTGCCCGTCGCCGTCGCCGAGATCCCCGGCGTGCACAGCGCCCTCGTCTACGAGCCCTGCGACCAGGGCGGCCCCAGCGGCGACTTCTACGACGTCTTCCCGGCTGGCGACGGCCGCTGGTGCTTCGCCGTCGGTGACGTCCAGGGCAAGGGCCCCGAGGCCGCCGTGGTCATCGGCCTGGCCCGCCCCTGGCTGCGGCTGCTGGCCCGGGAGGGCTACGGCGTCGCCGACGTCCTCGACCGCCTCAACCGGCTCCTCCTCGACGACGCCACGGAGGCCGCCGACGCGGCGGCCAGGGCCCTGGTCCAGCAGGGCGCCCCCGGCGACGGTCCGCAGACCCGCTTCCTCTCCCTCCTCTACGGCGAGCTGACCCCCTTCGACGGCGGCGTCCGCTGCACCCTCGCCTCCGCCGGCCACCCCCTGCCGCTCCTCCTCGGTGCCGACGGCGATGTGCGCACCGCCGCCCGCCCCCAGACCCTCCTCGGCGTCATCGACGACGAGACCTACACCAGCGAGACCTTCGAGCTGAGCCCCGGCGACAGCCTGCTGTGCGTCACCGACGGCGTCACCGAGCGCCGCTCCGGCTCCCGCCAGTTCGACGACGGCGACGGCCTCGCCGCCGCACTCGCCGACTGCGCGGGCCTGAGCG
Organism: Streptomyces sp. NPDC005648; assembly: GCF_040605395.1. Taxonomy (NCBI): domain Bacteria; kingdom Bacillati; phylum Actinomycetota; class Actinomycetes; order Kitasatosporales; family Streptomycetaceae; genus Streptomyces; species Streptomyces sp. NPDC005648. Next base: position 26,969 of record NZ_JBEXCS010000026.1, read on the forward strand.
CCCAGCTGATCGCGGAACGCATCAAACGCCTGGTCCACGAGTTCGGCGGCCGCCCCCCGGAGGACGACCTGGCACTGCTGGTACTGCAGGCGGAGTAGGCGCCCACGGGTGTCCGGGCCCGTGCGTGTCTGGAGGGCGCGGGCCAGCGCACGTGCACCGCCCACACGCCCGCAGGGCACCCGCACGCCCGCTGGGTACGGGGACTACCCGCACACCCGCCCGGCACGGTGCCGCCCGCCCGCCCGTACGCTCGCCCGCAGGGCACCCGCACGCTCGCAGCGCACCGTGCCGCCCGCCCGGCATGGGTACCGGTGGGCGTGCAGGACAATGGGGTGCATGCCTTCCGCACTTCCCGACGGTGAGCCGGTTCCCGCCGACGGCTCTCTGCCCGCCTCCGCGCTCGCCGGGTCCGCCGCCCGTCCCCTCGGCTTCTATCTGCATGTCCCGTACTGCGCGACCCGCTGCGGCTACTGCGACTTCAACACCTACACCGCCACCGAGCTGCGCGGCACGGGCGGAGTGCTGGCCTCCCGGGACAACTACGCGGACACCCTGGTGGACGAGATCCGCCTGGCGAGGAAGGTCATGGGCGACGACCCGCGCCCGGTCCGCACGGTCTTCGTCGGCGGCGGCACGCCGACCCTGCTGGCCGCCGGCGACCTCGTACGGATGCTGCGGGCGATCCGCGACGAATTCGGCCTCGCGTCCGACGCCGAGGTCACCACGGAGGCGAATCCGGAGTCCGTCGACCCCGCCTACCTCGCCGCCCTCCGCGACGGCGGCTTCAACCGGATCTCCTTCGGCATGCAGAGCGCGAAGCAGCACGTGCTGAAGGTCCTGGACCGCACCCACACCCCGGGGCGCCCCGAGGCGTGCGTGGCGGAGGCCCGCGCGGCCGGCTTCGAGCACGTCAACCTCGACCTGATCTACGGCACCCCCGGTGAGTCGGACGACGACTGGCGCGCCTCGCTCCAGGCGGCGATCGGCGCCGGCCCCGACCATGTCTCGGCCTACGCCCTGATCGTCGAGGAGGGCACCCAGCTCGCCCGCCGCATCCGCCGGGGCGAGGTCCCGATGACCGACGACGACGTCCACGCCGACCGGTACCTGATCGCGGAGGACGTCCTGTCGGCGGCGGGCTTCGACTGTTACGAGGTCTCCAACTGGGCCACTTCCCCGGCGGCCCGCTGCCTGCACAACGAGCTGTACTGGCGGGGCGCCGACTGGTGGGGCGCGGGTCCCGGGGCCCACTCGCACGTGGGCGGGGTGCGCTGGTGGAACGTCAAGCACCCGGGGGCGTACGCGGCGGCGCTCGCGGCGGGGCGGTCGCCGGGGGCGGGGCGTGAGCTGCTGTCCGACGAGGACCGACGCGTGGAGCGCGTCCTGCTGGAGCTGCGGCTGCTGGAAGGGGTGCCGCTGGACCTGCTGAAGCAGGAGGGGCTCGCGGCTTCCCGGCGGGCGCTGGGGGAGGGGCTGCTGGCGGTCGCACCGTATGAGGAGGGGCGGGCCGTGCTGACGCTGCGCGGACGGCTGCTGGCGGACGCGGTGGTGAGGGACCTGGTGGACTGATCACTCGGGCGGGTGAATCGCCCCGGAACTCCGGTTCGGTCTCTAACCTGGCTCCTAGGCTGCCGCCAAAAGGACGCGGCGGATGGGAGGCCATGGAGATGACCGCTGTGGACGAGCGTGGATTGGCCAATTACCTCGACACATTCGAGCCTCCCGAGGGCGTCAAGGCTGAGCTTCTTCGGGGGGTAATCGTGATGATGGCCAGCCCAGACCTGGTGCACAACCTGATCGTGATGCACACGCTGCGGCAGATTCCCATGGACCGCTGGTATCCCATCCAGACCCAGGATGTTGACATCGTCGGCGAGGAGAGTGTGCCCATCCCGGATCTGCTCCTGGCGGCGCCGGACGTGCTACCTGCTTCGGGGCATCTGTTGCCGTCCCAGCTGGTCACCATGGTTGTCGAGGTGGTCTCCAAGTCCAGCGTCCATCAGGACTACGTGGTCAAGAGGTCGATCTACGCGGCGGGCAAGGTGCCTGCGTATCTCATTCTCGACCCGATCATGGCGCAGTGCGTCCTACTGACGAGGCCCGAGGGCGACGGCGAGGACGCCAACTACCTGACACAGCAGATCACCAAGTTCGGTGACCCCGTGTCGCTGGATCTGCTCGGAATCGAACTGGCCACGAGCGACTTCGGAACCCTCCCCAACATCAGGCCCCACCGCTACCCGTGACGAAGTCGATCAGTTCCTCCACCCGCCCCAGCAGCTCCGGCTCCAGGTCCTTGTAGGACCCCACCCGCTTCAGGATCGCCTGCCACACCGCCCCGGTGTTGTCCGACGGCCAGCCCAGCGCCCGGCACACCCCCGTCTTCCAGTCCTGCCCGTGCGGCACCCGCGGCCAGGCCTCGATCCCGAGGGCCGACGGCTTCACGGCCTCCCAGATGTCGATGTACGGGTGGCCGACGACCAGCGCGTGCTCGCTCGTCACCGACTGCGCGATCCGCCACTCCTTGGTGCCGGGCACGAGATGGTCCACCAGGACACCGAGGCGGGCGTCCGGGCCCGGTGCGAACTGCGCCACGATCGACGGCAGGTCGTCCACGCCCTCCAGGTACTCCACCACCACGCCCTCGATGCGCAGGTCGTCGCCCCACACCTTCTCGACGAGTTCGGCGTCGTGCCGGCCCTCGACATAGATGCGCCCGGCGCGGGCCACCCGCGCGCGAGCGCCGGGCACGGCGACCGAACCGGAGGCCGTACGGGAGGGACGTACCGGAGCGGCGCCCGTCGGCCGTACGAGGGTCACCACCCGGCCCTCCAGCAGGAAGCCCCGCGGCTCCAGGGGGAACACCCGGTGCTTGCCGAAGCGGTCCTCCAGGGTCACCGTGCCCGCCTCGCAGCGGATCACCGCGCCGCAGAAACCGGTGCCGGGCTCCTCGACCACCAGACCGGGCTCCGCCGGCACCTCGGGGACGGCCTTCGGCTTCTTCCAGGGAGGGGTCAGATCGGCGGAGTACTGGCGCATTCGGATGACGATAGGAGAAACCGAGGCCCCGACGCGGCAGCGATCAGCGCGACACGCCGAAACGCGCCGCCAGGGCGTCCCGCTGGGCCCGTACGAACCCCGCGTCCACCACCGCTCCGTGACCGGGCACGTACACCGCGTCCTCGCCGCCCAGGTCGAGCAGCCGGTCCAGGGCGGCCGGCCAGTGCGAGGGTACGGCGTCCGGGCCCGCCTGCGGTTCGCCCGACTCCTCGACCAGGTCGCCGCAGAAGACCACCTCCGGCGAGCCGGGGACCAGGACCGCGAGGTCGTGGGCGGTGTGGCCGGGGCCGACGTTCGCCAGCAGGACCTGCCGGCCGCCGCCCAGGTCGAGGGTCCACTCGCCGGAGACCTGATGGCGGGGCGCGAGCAGGGAGGCCACCGCCTCCTCGGCGAGCCGCGCGTCCAGCCCCTCCCGCACCGCGTCCTCGCGCAGCTCCTCGCGCGCGTGCCGGGTGGCGAACAGGGCGCCCATGCCGACAGGGCCGTACACCTCCGCGCCCGTGAACGCCGCCGCACCGAAAACGTGGTCGAAATGGGGGTGGGTGAGCGCGAGATGGGTCACACGCAGGCCGGCGAGTCCCTCCGCCGCCGTCCGCAGCCGCGCGCCCTCCGCCAGGCTCGACCCCGCGTCGATCACCAGCGCGGTGCCGCCCCCGACGACCAGCCCCGCCGTGCAGTCCCAGCCGGGCAGCCGGCACCGCCCGACACCGGACGCCACCCGCTCCCACCCGAGCTCTTCCCAAGTCACCGTCATACGGCGACGCTAGCCGTACGACCGTGTCAACGGGGGCCGACCTTGCCCCGGGTGTACCCCACAGCCGTACACTGGGCCGGGGAACGCTGGCACTCGAAAGGGAGGAGTGCCAGGCAAAGCGCCCAGGGGACGACTTTCTGGAGGTGTGCGCGATGCTGAGTGAACGACGGCTCCAGGTACTGCGCGCCATCGTCCAGGACTATGTCGGCACCGAGGAGCCGGTCGGGTCGAAGGCCCTGACCGAGCGGCACAACCTCGGCGTCTCCCCGGCCACGGTCCGCAACGACATGGCGGTCCTGGAGGACGAGGGTTTCATCGCCCAGCCGCACACCAGCGCGGGGCGGATCCCGACCGACAAGGGCTACCGGCTGTTCGTCGACAAGCTCGCGGGCGTCAAGCCGATGACCGCGCCCGAGCGGCGGGCCATCCAGAACTTCCTCGACGGCGCCGTCGACCTCGACGACGTCGTGGCCCGGACCGTGCGGCTGCTCGCGCAGCTCACCCGGCAGGTGGCCGTCGTGCAGTACCCCTCGCTGACCCGGTCCACCGTCCGGCACGTGGAACTGCTCTCGCTCGCACCCGCGCGCGTGATGCTCGTGCTGATCACGGACACCGGGCGGGTCGAGCAGCGCATGGTCGACTGCCCGGCGCCCTTCGGGGAGGCCTCGCTCGCGGACCTGCGGGCGCGGCTGAACAGCAAGGTCGCGGGACGGCGCTTCACGGACGTCCCCCGGCTCGTGGAAGACCTGCCCGAGGGCTTCGACGCCGAGGACCGGGGTACGGTCTCGACGGTGCTCTCCACTCTTCTGGAGACACTGGTCGAGGAGAACGAGGAGCGGCTGATGATCGGCGGCACCGCCAATCTGACCCGCTTCGGACATGACTTCCCCCTCACCATCCGCCCCGTCCTGGAGGCGCTGGAGGAGCAGGTCGTGCTCCTCAAGTTGCTTGGCGAGGCGGGGGATTCGGGCATGACGGTGCGCATCGGGCACGAGAACGCCTACGAGGGACTCAACTCAACTTCCGTGGTGTCGGTCGGCTACGGTTCGGGCGGCGAGGCAGTCGCCAAGCTCGGCGTGGTCGGACCGACCCGCATGGATTACCCGGGAACGATGGGAGCGGTACGAGCGGTGGCACGGTACGTCGGACAGATCCTGGCGGAGTCGTAAGTGGCCACGGACTACTACGCCGTTCTCGGCGTGCGCCGCGACGCGTCGCAGGAAGAGATCAAGAAGGCCTTCCGGCGGCTCGCGCGCGAGCTGCACCCGGACGTCAACCCGGATCCGAAGACCCAGGAGCGGTTCAAGGAGATCAACGCCGCTTACGAGGTGCTCTCGGACCCGCAGAAGAAGCAGGTCTACGACCTCGGCGGCGACCCCCTCTCGCAGGCGGGCGGCGGAGGCGCGGGCGGCTTCGGGGCCGGTGGGTTCGGGAACTTCTCGGACATCATGGACGCGTTCTTCGGTACGGCGTCGCAGCGCGGCCCGCGCTCGCGCACCCGGCGCGGCCAGGACGCCATGATCCGGCTGGAGATCGAGCTCGACGAGGCGGCCTTCGGCACCACGAAGGACATCCAGGTCGACACGGCGATCGTCTGCACCACCTGCAACGGTGAGGGCGCGGCGCCGGGTACCTCCGCCCAGACGTGTGACATGTGCCGCGGTCGCGGTGAGGTGTCGCAGGTCACCCGGTCCTTCCTGGGCCAGGTCATGACCTCGCGTCCCTGCCCGCAGTGCCAGGGCTTCGGGACCGTGGTCCCCACCCCGTGCCCGGAGTGCGCCGGTGACGGCCGGGTCCGCTCCCGCCGCACCCTGACCGTGAAGATCCCGGCCGGCGTCGACAACGGCACCCGGATCCAGCTCGCGGGCGAGGGCGAGGTCGGCCCCGGCGGCGGGCCCGCCGGTGATCTGTACGTCGAGATCCACGAGCTCCCGCACAGCACCTTCCAGCGGCGCGGCGACGACCTGCACTGCACGGTCACCATCCCGATGACCGCGGCGTCCCTCGGCACCAAGGTGCCGCTGGAGACCCTGGACGGCATGGAGGAGGTCGACATCAGGCCCGGCACCCAGTCCGGCCAGTCGATCCCGCTGCACGGCCGGGGCGTCACGCATCTGCGCGGCGGCGGCCGGGGCGACCTGATCGTCCACGTCGAGGTCCAGACCCCGACCAAGCTCGACCCCGAACAGGAACGACTCCTGCGAGAACTGTCGAAGCTACGCGGCGAGGAGCGCCCGCAGGGCCAGTTCCAGCCGGGACAGCAGGGGCTGTTCTCCCGGTTGAAGGACGCGTTCAACGGTCGGTGACGTGAGCTGGGCTGGCTGCTGGGGGTCCGGGGGTCGGCCCCCGGGTAGACACGGTCAGCCGGGACAGCAGGGGTTGTTCTCCCGGTTGAAGGACGCGTTCAACGGTCGGTGACGCGAGGTGGGCTGGCTGCTGGGGGTTCGGGGGTCGGCCCCTGGGCGGACACGGTCAGCCGGGACAGCAGGGGTTGTTCTCCCGGTTGAAGGATGCGTTCAACGGTCGGTGAGAGGCGCCCTCGGTCAAGAGGGCGACCCGATTCGGAAGTGTTCGGAGGACGTGACAACATGCGGTCATGTCCTCCGTGCTGACCGATCTCTTTCCGTACCCGATCGTGCAGGCCCCCATGGCGGGCGGTGTCTCCGTGCCGCATCTCGCGCAGGCCGTGTCCGAGGCCGGCGGGCTGGGGTTCCTGGCCGGCGGGTACAAGACAGCCGACGGGATGTACCAGGAGATCAAGCAGCTGAGGGGGCTGACCACCAAGCCCTTCGGCGTGAACCTCTTCATGCCGCAGCCCGAGCATGTCGACCCGTCGGCGGTCCAGGTGTACGCCCATCAGCTCGCCGGTGAGGCCTCCTGGTACGACACCGAACTCGGGGACCCGGACAGCGGAAGGGACGACGGGTACGACGCCAAGCTCGCCGTGCTCCTCGACAACCCGGTGCCGGTGGTGTCGTTCCACTTCGGCGTGCCCGGTCGTGAGGTCATCGACTCCCTGCGCCGCGCCGGCACCCTCACCCTGGTGACCGCGACCACGGTCGAGGAGGCCCTCGCCGTCGAGCGGGCCGGCGCCGACGCGGTGATCGCACAGGGCGTGGAGGCGGGCGGCCACCAGGGCACGCACCGGGACGTGCCGGAGCACGACGGCGCCGGGATCGGGCTGCTCTCCCTCGTCGCCCAGGTCCGGGAGAGCGTGGGCATCCCGATAGTCGCCGCCGGCGGGGTGATGCGCGGAAGCCAGATCGCCGCCCTCCTCGCGGCCGGCGCCGGTGCCGCCCAGCTCGGCACCGCCTTCCTGACCACCCCCGAGTCGGGCGCGAGCGCGGTCCACAAGCAGGCCCTCACCAACCCCCTTTACACCCGTACGGAGTTGACCCGCGCCTTCTCCGGCCGCCCCGCCCGCGGCCTGGTCAACCGCTTCATGCGGGAGCACGGCCCGTACGCCCCCGCCGCCTACCCCGAGGTCCACCACCTCACCTCGCCGCTGCGCAAGAAGGCCGCCTCGGCCGGGGACGCGCAGGGCATGGCGCTGTGGGCCGGCCAGGGACACCGGATGGCCCGGGAGATGCCCGCCGGCCGACTGGTGGAGGTGCTCGTCGAGGAGATCGACCGGGCCAGGACAGCGTTGTCGAGCGAGGGGGAGTACAGATGACCGCGCCGGTGTTCGTGGTGGAGCGACTCGACGGCGTAGGACCGGAGTTCGTGCTCGACGGCCCCGAGGGACGGCACGCCGTCACGGTGAAGCGGCTGCGCCCCGGCGAGGACGTGGTTCTGACGGACGGGCGCGGACGGTGGATCGAGGGGGTCGTGAAGGCCGCCGAGGGCAAGGACCGGCTCGTCGTCACGGGCCTGGAGTCACCGCACGAGGAACCCGGGGAGTCCCCCCGGATCACCGTCGTCCAGGCCCTCCCCAAGGGCGACCGCGGGGAGCTGGCCGTCGAGACGATGACCGAGACCGGCGTCGACGCGATCGTGCCCTGGGCGGCGGCCCGCTGCATCACGCAGTGGAAGGGCGAGCGGGGACTGAAGGCGCTGTCGAAGTGGCGGGCGACGGCCCGGGAGGCCGGCAAGCAGTCCCGCCGGCTGCGCTTCCCCGAGGTCGCGGACGCGGCGACGAGCAGACAGGTTGCGGCACTTCTCGCCAAAGCCGACTTCGCCGCCGTACTCCACGAGGACCGCGACTACCCCAGCGAGCCGCTGGCGACCGCCGAACTCCCCGCCTCCGGTGAGATCGTGCTGGTCGTCGGGCCCGAAGGAGGCGTCTCGCCGGAGGAGTTGGAGCTGTTCGCCGAGGCCGGCGCGAAGGCCTACCGGCTGGGGCGTAGCGTGCTGCGTACATCGACGGCCGGCACCGCGGCGACCGCCCTGCTCCTCGGCCGCACCGGCCGCTGGTCCTGACCGCTCCACGGGGGAAGACCATGGAACTCGCCCAAGTACGGCTCCTCGTCAGCGATTTCGCCGTCTGCTACCGGTTTTACGCCGAGGTCCTCGGCCTCAAGCCCCAGTCGGGCGCGACCGAGGGGCCGTACGAGAAGTTCAGCCCGGCCACCGGTTCGGCGGGCATCGCCCTCCAGGACCGCTCGATGATGGCCGAGGTACTGGGCGAACTCGGCGACACCGCCACCGGCCACCGCTCCCTGGTGGTCCTCCGCGTCGACGACCTCGACACCTACTGCGAACAGATCACCACCAGGGGCGCCACGCTCCTGCGGCCCCCCGCCCCCATGACCGACCGCCTGCGCGTCGCCCACCTCAAGGACCCGGAGGGCAACTTGGTCGAACTGCAGGAGTGGTTGCTGCTGCGGGGCTGACCTGTGGGGGCGCTTTCGTGACCGTATGCGCTCTACCGCACGGGCCCGGTCGGTGGCAGGCTGCCGTCCATGGGGGCTTTGAGGCGGATTTGGCGTCGGCCGCGGACAGCGCGGCGCATCGCGGCCGTGACAGGGCTTGCCGTCATGGGTGTCGGTGGGGTCGTGGCCTGTGATCCCGCTGGGCTGAGTTCGGCGTCCGTGGCGTACACGACCGACCAGACCGCGACCAAGGAGCTGGAACAGCGGAAGGTCCAGGTGCAGTGGCTGAGCTGCACGGCCAACTACGGGAACAACGGCAAGAACACGGCGAGCGGTTCGGCGCCCTCGGCGAGTGAGACGACCGTCGCCGACGTCGACTGCCAGGGGCAGACCAAGGACGGGCGGGAGATCACCGTCACCGGCAAGGTCACCCGGGCCGTGGACGGGGCCTGTGTGCGGGGGGATCTCGTCGCGAAGGTCGGCGGGAAGACCTGGTTCCATGTCACCGGGCTCGGCAACTGCAACGCGACGCCCTCGCCGATCATCAACCCCACCCACGGCAACGGCAATGGCAACGGCCCTGGGCCGACGGTCACCGTGACCGTCACCAGGACCATCTGGTGCAAGGGCGATCCGAAGTGCTGGCCGGTCGAGGGCAAGTGATCTGAAGGCCTGTCGGGCGGACGAGCCCGTGGACCCGGACGTGGCGGCGCCGGAGAACGGGCGGCCGGGACGCCGCCCTGCCTGCCGGCGTGAACGCGACGCTACGATGCCCCCACGCACCCGACCCGGAGGGACGCACATGCCAGGGGAACCCCAGGACGACTGCCTGTTCTGCAAGATCGTCGCGGGACACGTGCCGGCGACGATCGTCCGTGAGACCGACACCACCGTCGCCTTCAGGGACATAAACCCCCAGGCCCCCACCCACGTCCTGGTCATCCCCAAGGTCCACTACGAGACCGCCGCCGCCCTCGCCGTCGCCGAACCGGCGATCGCCGCCGACGTCCTCGCCGAGGCACAGGCCGTCGCCGACGAGGAGAAGCTCGAGAGCTACCGCACCGTCTTCAACACGGGCGCCGGCGCCGGCCAGACCGTCTTCCACGCCCACGCCCACGTCCTCGGGGGCCGCGGCCTCCAGTGGCCCCCCGGCTAGACCCGAGCACCCATGTCCGTACGCGAGTTGGTCGTCCTCGGCACCGCCAGCCAGGTCCCCACCCGGCACCGCAACCACAACGGCTACCTCCTGCGCTGGGACGGCGAGGGCATCCTCTTCGACCCCGGCGAGGGCACCCAGCGCCAGATGCTGCGGGCCGGAGTCGCCGCGCACGACCTGAACCGGATCTGCGTCACCCACTTCCACGGCGACCACTCACTCGGCCTCGCGGGCGTCATCCAGCGGATCAACCTCGACCGGGTCCCGCACGAGATCACCGCGCACTACCCCCGCTCCGGGCAGCGCTTCTACGACCGGCTGCGCCAAGCGACGGCCTACCGTGAGACGGTCGCCCTCACCGAGGCCCCGGTCGACAGCGACACCGACCTGGCGGTGACCCCGTCGTACACCCTCCAGGCCCGTAGGCTCTCCCATCCCGTCGAGTCCTACGGCTACCGCCTCGTCGAAGCCGACGGCCGCCGGATGCTCCCCGACCGCCTCGCCGCGCACGGCATCAAGGGTCCCGACGTCGGCCGCATCCAGCGCGAGGGCTCACTCGGCGGGGTGTCCCTGGACGAGGTGAGCGAGACCCGCCGGGGCCAGCGTTTCGCGTTCGTCATGGACACCCGGCTCTGCGACGGCGTCCACGCGCTCGCGGAGGGCTGCGACATGCTCGTCATCGAGTCGACCTTCCTCGACGAGGACACCGGCCTCGCGGTCGAACACGGCCATCTCACCGCGGGCCAGGCGGCGGCGGTCGCCCGCGAGGCGAACGTACGGCATCTGGTGCTGACCCACTTCAGCCAGCGCTACACCGATCCCGACGAGTTCGAGCGGCAGGCGAGGGCAGCGGGCTTCGAGGGCGAGCTGACGGTCGCGCACGACCTGCTCCGGGTACCGGTTCCGAAACGTCTGTAAAACACCCGTACGATACGTCGATGCCCCTCCCCAAAGCAGAACTGCACCTCCACATCGAAGGCACCCTGGAGCCGGAGCTGGCCTTCGAGCTGGCCGCCCGCAACGGCGTCGAGCTGCCCTACGCCGACACCGACGCGCTCCGCAAGGCGTACGACTTCGAGGACCTCCAGTCCTTCCTGAACCTGTACTACGAGCTCATGGCCGTCCTGCGCACCGAGCGGGACTTCGAGGACCTCGCCGACGCCTACCTGGCCCGCGCCGCCGCGCAGGGCGTCCGTCACGCGGAGATCTTCTTCGACCCGCAGGCGCACATCGCGCGCGGGGTCCCGATGGGCACGGTCGTCGAGGGGCTGTGGCGGGCACTGGGCCGCAGCGAGGCCGACCACGGCGTCTCCACGAAGCTGATCCTCTGCTTCCTGCGCGACGAGTCCGCCGAGTCGGCCCTCGACACCCTGGAGGCCGCGAAGCCCCACCTCGACCGGATCACCGGCATCGGCCTCGACTCGGCCGAGGTCGGCCACCCGCCGGCGAAGTTCCGGGAGGTGTACGAGGCCGCCGCGGCGCTGGGGCTTCGACGGGTCGCCCACGCCGGTGAGGAGGGCCCGCCGGAGTACATCACCGAGGCGCTGGACGTACTGGGCGTGGAGCGCGTGGACCACGGGCTGCGGTGCGTGGAATCCCCGGAGCTGGTCGAGCGGCTGGTCCGGGAGCGCATACCGCTGACCCTGTGCCCGCTGTCCAACGTCCGCCTGCGGACCGTCGACACGCTCGCGGACCACCCGCTCCCGGCGATGCTGGACGCGGGCCTGCTGTGCACGGTGAACTCCGACGACCCCGCCTACTTCGGCGGCTACGCGGGCGACAACTTCGACGCCGTGGGCACGACCCTGGGGCTGGGTGAGGACCGCCTGCGCGAGCTGGCCCGCAACTCGTTCCTCGCCTCCTTCCTGGAGGACGACGAGGAGCGGCGGGCCCGCTACCTGGCCGAGGTGGAGGCGTACGAGTTCTAGGGCCTTAGGCCGCCGTGGTGACGTCCGGTGCCGACTCGCGCCCCTTCAGGGGTGCGGGGCGGCCCTGGTACGCGGGTCCGCCATGGGGCGTGACCAGCCCCGAGCGGCCCGCGCGCAGGGCGACGACGGTCATCGGTACGGCGATCACGAGCAAGCCCGCCGCCAGCACGACCCCCATCACCGCGAACCCCGCACGCGCCGCCAGCACGCTCCCCGTCAGCGGCCCCGCCGCCGTCCCCAGCGACGACGCCGAACCGACCAGCACCGCCCAGCGCCCGCGCGGATCCAGCGTGGCGGCCAGCCCGATGGCGTACGACAGCACGACCGGATAGAGCACGTTCCAGGAGATCTCCCCGACCGCGAAGGTCGTCAGACCGGTCGCCGAGGCGCTCAGGACCACGCAGCCGGCGATGAGGGCGGTGCCCGCGCCCACCGGCACCGCCCGCCCGAACCGCGGCCCCACCGCCCCCGCGACCGTCACGCCCAGCAGCCCCGCTCCCAGCGCGACGGCGAACACCGCGCCGACCGTCGCCTCGGTGAGATGCGCCTGGGTCAGGCCGATGCGGCCGCTTACGGCCCAGAGGGCGTTCTGCGCGAGGGACCAGCAGGGCATCGCCGCGGCGAGCAGCAGGCCGGAGCGGAGGTGGGGGAGGCGGGCGCGGCCGGTGAGGGGGTTGTGGGTGGTCGCCGTGCGAACCGGAAGGCGGCCGGTGAGCGGCCAGACGGCCAGGGCGGTCAGGGCGATCGCGGCGAGGGGCAGGCCGTGGCCCGCGCCGAGGTGGGGGACCGTCAGATAGACGGCTCCGGCGAGGGCGGAGACGCCGAGCAGGCCGAGGGTGGTGGTGCGGTGCGGGTCGGCCTGCGCGGCGATACCGGTGGCGGCCACCGTGGTCGCCGTACCGGATCCGAAGCCGCCGATCAGCGCGCCGACGATCACCGCCGGGATCACGGTGGTCAGCGCGGCGGTGCCGTAGCCGAGCACGGCGAGCGCGAGGCCGGCCCGGGCCAGGGTCCGCGCCCCGATCCGCTCCACACGGGAGGCGAGCAGAAAGCCGGCGGAGGCCGAACTCAGCAGCAGCGCACTGCCGATGGCGCCGGCCTGGGTGGCGCTGAGCGGTAGCCCCGAGTCCAGGCGGCCCACGGTGGTGGGCAGGAGGTACGGGGCGAGGTACCCGGCCGTGAAAAGGGCGACGAGGGGCCAGGGGGTGGTGCGAGGGGCGAACACGGGCGTTCCCAGGGCATGCGAAAGAAGCGGCTCAAAACGAGGGGGGTGGGGCGCAGGCCGTCGACGGACAGGAACGCGCGAGCAAGTTGTATCAAGCACGCGGTTACGGAAGAAGAGCGGGGGGTGTGATGTGGCGCACGTGGCGTTTGAGGCGAGAGAGGCCGGGTAGGCGAGGGCGCCCGTCAGGTGCCCCCGGTCGGCTTCAGCGCCAGTACGCCGCCCCGCCCGCCGTGGGCGCCGTCGCCTCGATCTTCGCCCTGATCTCCCGCATCACCGCCACGATCCGCTCCTCGTGCTCCGGCGTCAGCCGGGCCACCGGCACCGAGCAGCTGATCGCGTCCTGGGCGGGAGCGTCGTAGCGCAGGGCGAAGCCGAAGCCGACGATGCCGGGCACGCCCTCCTCGCGGTCGATCGAGTGTCCGCGGGCGCGGACGGCCGCGAGGTCGGCGGCGAGGGAGTCGCGGGTGGTGCGGGTGTGGGGAGTGAGGGCCTCGTAGGGGCCCTCGGGAAGGTCGTGGTCGGGGCGTTCGGCCAGCAGCGCCTTGCCCAGCGCCCCCGCGTGCGCGGGCAGCCGTCGCCCCACCCGGCTGATGGTGCGCAGATACTCGTGCGACTCCCGGGTCGCCAGATACGCCACGTCCCGCCCGTCGAGCCGCCCCATGTGGATGGTCTCGCCGAGCGCGTCGGACGCCTCGTCGAGAAACGGCCGTACGACACGCACGCGCGGGTCGGAGTCCAGATAGCTGGTGCCGGTCAGCAGGGCGTGGATGCCGATGCCGTAGAGGGAGCCGGTGATGTCGGTGCGGACCCAGCCCCGGCCGATCAGCGTCTGCAGCAGCGCGTACATCGAGCTGCGCGGCACGCCCAGCTCGTCCGCCAGTTCCTGGAGCCGCGCCGGACGGTCGCCGCGCGCGGCGAGCAGTTCCAGCAGCTCGACCGTCCGCGCGGCGGACTTCACCTCGCGGACCCCGCCGCCTGTCTCCGACATGGGGCGATGGTAGTCGGCCGGACCGGCGCGGGACCGTTGACTCCCGGTGTTCGCATATCTAAGCTTTGTCTTCATACGTGGATGACATCTACATGGGGAGATAGCGGTGACGGGTGAAGCGGACACGGCGGAGGCGGCGGCGCGAAGGCTGCGGGAGGGGATGGAGCACGGCGTGCTCTCCTTCCCGCTGACCTCCTTCCACGACGACGGCTCACTCGACCCGGACGGCTTCCGCGCCCATGTCGCGGGCCGCCTCGCCGCCGGCCCCGGCGCCCTCTTCCCCGCCTGCGGCACGGGCGAGTTCTTCTCCCTGGACGAGGACGAGTACCGGCAGGTCGTGACCATCGCCGTGGAGGAGGCGGCGGGCCGGGTGCCCGTCGTCGCCGGGATCGGATACGGCTGGGCGCAGGCCGTCCGGTTCGCCCGGATCGCCGAGGAGGCCGGGGCGGACGCGCTGCTGGTGCTGCCGCACTATCTGGTCGCCGCCCCGCAGGACGGACTCGTCGCCCAGGTCGAGCAGATCGCGGCCCGCACCCGGCTCCCGCTCATCGCCTACCAGCGCGGTCAGGTCGCCTTCACCGCCGACTCGCTCCGGCGCATCGCCCGCGTCCCGAAGGTCATCGGCCTCAAGGACGGCCACAGCGACCTGGACCGCCTCCAGCGACTGACCCTCGCCGCCCCGGAGGGCTTCCTCTTCTTCAACGGCGCCGCTACCGCCGAGATCCAGGCCCGCGCCTACGCCACCGTCGGCGTCCCCGCCTACTCCTCCGCCGTACACGCCTTCGCCCCCGAGATCGCGAACGCCTTCTTCGCCGCACTCCGGGAGGGCGGCCACGGCGGCGACGGCGGCGACGGCAAGACCGTCGAGCGGCTGCTGCGCGACTTCTACGTCCCGCTCGTCGAACTCCGCGACCGCGTACCGGGATACGCCGTGTCGCTGGTGAAGGCCGCGGCCCGGCTCCGGGGCGCTCCCGTCGGACCCGTCCGCGCCCCGCTCACCGATCCGTCGGCCGCCGACCTCGCCGACCTGAGGAACCTGCTCGGCACCGGACTCGACCTCGTAGGAGCCGCCCTGTGAACCTCACGATCACCGACGTACGGCTGACACCGATCCTGGTCGCCGATCCGCCGCTGCTCAACACCCAGGGTGTGCACCAGCCCTACACCCCGCGGCTGATCGTGGAGGTCGTGACCGCCGACGGGATCACCGGGGTCGGCGAGACCTACGGCGACACCAAATACCTGGACCTGGCAGGGCCGTTCGCCGACAAGCTCGTGGGGCGCCAGGTCTCCGACCTGAACGGCCTGTTCACCCTCGCCGACGAGGTCTCCGTCGACTCCGCACGCGTCGACGACCAGGTCGACGTCGGCGGACTGCGGGGCGTCCAGACCGCCGACAAGCTCCGGCTGTCCGTCGTCTCCGGCTTCGAGGTCGCCTGTCTGGACGCCCTCGGCAAGGCGCTCGGCCTGCCCGTGCACGCGCTGCTGGGCGGCAAGGTGCGCGACGCGGTCGAGTACAGCGCCTACCTGTTCTACAAGTGGGCCGGCCACCCCGAGGGCGTGGCCTCGGAGAAGGACGACTGGGGGGCCGCGCTCGATCCCGCCGGGGTCGTCGAGCAGGCCCGGCTGTTCAAGGAGCGGTACGGGTTCACGTCGTTCAAGCTCAAGGGCGGTGTCTTCCCGCCGGACGAGGAGATCGCGGCCGTACGGGCGCTCGCCGAGGCCTTTCCCGGCCACCCTCTGCGGCTCGACCCCAACGGGGCCTGGTCCGTGGCGACTTCGCTGCGGGTGGCCGGGGAGCTGGCGGACGTACTCGAATATCTGGAGGACCCCGCGCTGGGCACCGCCGCCATGGCCGAGGTCTCCGCCGGCACCGGGGTGCCGCTCGCCACCAACATGTGCGTGACGACGTTCGCCGAGATCGAGGAGGCGTTCACACGGGACGCCGTCCAGGTGGTGCTCTCCGACCACCACTACTGGGGCGGGCTGCGCAACACCCAGCAACTCGCCGCGATCTGCCGGACGTTCGGCGTCGGGGTGTCCATGCACTCCAACACCCATCTCGGGATCAGCCTCGCCGCGATGACCCATGTCGCGGCCACCGTCCCCGACCTCCACCACGCCTGCGACTCCCACTACCCCTGGCAGTCCGAGGACGTCCTCACCGAGCGGCCGGCCTTCCTGGGCGGCAGGGTCGCCGTCTCGGACGCACCCGGCCTCGGTGTCGAACTCGACCGCGAGCAGGTACGGCGCCTGCACCAGCGGTGGCTCGACGACGACGGGTCGCTGCGCGAGCGCGACGACGCCGCCGCGATGCGGGTGGCGGAACCGGGGTGGACGACACCGGGCGTGCCTCGCTGGTAGCGGTGTGCCGGTGGTGGTGCGCCGCGCCGTGCCGGGCGGGGCGTGACCGGCGTGATGCCCGTGATGTGGTGCAGACTGGCCTGATCCGCACCATGTCCAGGGAGTGCACCGTGACCGCGTCCCACGCGTCCACCGGAAAGGGGCCCTCGCCCGCCGCGAAGGGGTCGTCCGGCCGGCCCCAGGTCGACCCGCTGGCCGCCCTGCGCACACCGGACGACCCGCCCTGGGACGTGTATCTGACCGGCACCGTCTTCCTGGACATCATCTTCACCGGACTCGACTCCGCCCCGGTGCGCGGGACCGAGTCCTGGGCGCGCGGGATGGGATCCAGCCCCGGCGGCGTCGCCAACATGGCCAGCGCACTGGCCCGCCTCGGCCTTCGGACGTCCCTCGCCGCCGCCTTCGGCGACGACCACTACGGGGAGTACTGCTGGGACGCCCTGCAGCAGGGCGAGGGCATCGACCTCACCCCCTCGCGCACCGTGCCCGGCTGGCACTCCCCGGTCACCGTCTCCATGGCCTACGAGGGCGAGCGCACCATGGTCTCGCACGGCCACGAGCCGCCCCCGGAGGCCGTGTTCGGCCAGGCGGGCGGCCCCGAGCACTCCCCACGCGCGCGTGCCGCCATCGCCTCCCTGGTCCCCGGCAGACGGGCCCCCTGGATCGCCCAGGCCGCGGCCGACGGCACCCGCGTCTTCGCCGACGTCGGCTGGGACGACACCGGCGCCTGGGACCTGGCGGGCCTCGCCGACCTGGAGCACTGCGAGGCGTTCCTGCCGAACGCGGAGGAGGCCATGCGGTACACCGGGGCCACCTGTCCCCGCGCCGCCGCGCACGCCCTCACCGAGCATGTGCCGCTGGCCGTCGTCACCCTCGGGGCGGAGGGGGCGTACGCCGTGGACCGGCGTACGGGGGAGTCCGCCGAGGTGCCCGCCATCGCCGTGGAGGCCCTCGATCCGACGGGCGCCGGCGATGTCTTCGTCGCCGGTTTCGTCACCGGCACCCTCGCGGGCTGGCCGCTGGCCGACCGGCTGGCCTTCGCCGGGCTCACGGCGGCGCTGTCGGTGCAGGAGTTCGGCGGATCGCTGTCGGCGCCCGGCTGGGCGGAGATCGGGGCGTGGTGGCGCCGGGTGCAGTCGGTGGAGGGCCAGGACCCGGCCGCCCTCCAGCGGTACGCCTTCCTGGACGCCCTGGTCCCGGAGGAGTCGGACCCACGGCCGTGGCCACTGCGGCGGGCGGTGCCGACGATCGGGTTCGGCCGGTCGGCGTAGCCCACGGGCCCGCGGGGCGGTCCGGTCACCCGCGCATCACGGCCGCCAAAACCCCTACGGCGTTGTCAGTGCCCCGGCGTACCCTTGAAATCGCCAGGCCGCCCCTGTGGCGGGCGCGTATATCGAGGAGGACGAGCAAGGCCTACAGAGCCGGCCCATGACTCAGACACCCACAGCTCAGACCCCCGCGCAGGGGCAGGCGAGAGCACAGTTCACCGTCCCCGCCCAGCACCCCATGGTGACCGTCCTGGGGTCCGGCGACTCCCTTCTGCGCGTGATCGAGAAGGCCTTCCCGGCGGCCGACATCCACGTCCGGGGCAATGAGATCAGCGCGGTCGGCGACAGCGCGGAAGTCGCCCTCGTCCAGCGCCTGTTCGACGAGATGATGCTGGTGCTCCGCACCGGACAGCCGATGACGGAGGACGCGGTGGAACGCTCGATCGCCATGCTCAGAGCGAGTGAGAACGGAACGAGCGACGGCCAGGAGACCCCGGCCGAGGTCCTCACCCAGAACATCCTCTCCTCCCGCGGCCGCACCATCCGTCCCAAGACCCTCAACCAGAAGCGGTACGTCGACGCGATCGACAAGCACACGATCGTCTTCGGCATCGGCCCCGCCGGTACCGGCAAGACGTATCTCGCCATGGCCAAGGCGGTGCAGGCCCTGCAGTCCAAGCAGGTCAACCGCATCATCCTGACCCGTCCGGCGGTGGAGGCGGGCGAGCGCCTGGGCTTCCTGCCCGGCACGCTGTACGAGAAGATCGACCCCTACCTGCGTCCGCTCTACGACGCCCTGCACGACATGCTCGACCCGGACTCGATCCCACGGCTGATGGCGGCGGGCACGATCGAGGTCGCGCCGCTGGCGTACATGAGGGGTCGCACCCTCAATGACGCTTTCATCATCCTGGACGAGGCCCAGAACACGAGCCCCGAGCAGATGAAGATGTTCCTCACCCGTCTCGGCTTCGACTCGAAGATCGTGATCACCGGTGACGTGACGCAGGTCGACCTGCCCAACGGCACCAAGTCGGGTCTGCGCCAGGTCCAGGACATCCTCGAGGGCCTCGACGACGTCCACTTCTCCCGCCTGTCGTCCCAGGACGTCGTACGGCACAAGCTGGTCGGCCGTATCGTCGACGCGTACGAGAAGTACGACAGCCACCACGGTACGGAGAACGGCACCCACAAGGGCGGCCGGAACAAGCGGAAGTAGACAAGCCAGCACCATGTCGATCGACGTCAACAACGAGTCCGGAACCGAGGTCGACGAGCAGGCGATCCTCGACATCGCCCGCTACGCGCTCGCGCGGATGCGCATCCACCCGCTCTCCGAGCTCTCGGTGATCGTCGTGGACGCCGACGCCATGGAGCAGCTGCACATCCAGTGGATGGACCTGCCGGGGCCGACGGATGTCATGTCCTTCCCGATGGACGAGCTGCGTCCGCCGTCGAAGGACGACGACGAGCCCCCGCAGGGCCTCCTCGGCGACATCGTGCTCTGCCCCGAGGTCGCCAAGAAGCAGGGCGAGGAGGCCGAGACCCGGCACTCCATGGACGAGGAGCTCCAGCTGCTCACCGTCCACGGCGTGCTGCACCTGCTCGGCTACGACCACGAGGAGCCGGACGAGAAGGCCGAGATGTTCGGTCTGCAGGCGGCCATCGTGGACGGCTGGCGCGCGGAGAAGGGCCTGACCGGCCCCTCCCCGGCCCCGACCGTCTCATGAGTGGGCAGATCGTCGCGGGCGCCGTCGCCCTGGTCGTCGTGGCGTGGCTCGCCGCCTGCGCGGAGGCGGGCCTCGCGCGCGTGTCGAGCTTCCGCGCCGAGGAGGCGGTACGGTCCGGCCGCCGGGGCAGCGCCAAGCTCGCGCAGGTCGCGGCCGACCCGACCCGCTATCTCAATGTCGCGCTGCTGGTCCGCGTGGCCTGCGAGATGGCGGCCGCGGCGCTGGTGACATACGCCTGCCTCCAGCAGTTCTCCGGCACCACGAGGGCCCTGCTGGCCGCGATCGGCGTCATGGTCCTGGTGTCGTACGTCGCCGTCGGCGTCTCGCCCCGCACCATCGGCCGCCAGCATCCGCTGAACACGGCGACGGCGGCCGCGTACGTGCTGCTCCCGCTGGCCCGGATCATGGGCCCGATCCCCAACCTGCTGATCCTCATCGGCAACGCGCTGACCCCCGGCAAGGGCTTCCGCCGGGGTCCCTTCGCCTCCGAGGCGGAGCTGCGCGCGCTGGTCGACCTCGCCGAGGCGGAGTCGCTGATCGAGGACGACGAGCGCCGGATGGTGCACTCGGTCTTCGAGCTGGGTGACACGCTGGTCCGCGAAGTCATGGTCCCGCGCACCGACCTGGTGGTCATCGAGCGCTACAAGACCATCCGTCAGGCCCTCACCCTCGCGCTGCGTTCCGGCTTCTCGCGCATACCGGTCACCGGCGAGAGCGAGGACGACATCGTCGGGATCGTGTATCTGAAGGACCTGGTCCGCAAGACGCACATCAGCCGCGACGCCGAGTCCGAGCTGGTGTCGACGGCCATGCGGCCGGCCGCCTTCGTCCCGGACACCAAGAACGCCGGCGACCTGCTCCGCGAGATGCAGCAGGAGCGCAACCACGTCGCCGTCGTCATCGACGAGTACGGCGGCACGGCCGGGATCGTCACCATCGAGGACATCCTCGAGGAGATCGTCGGTGAGATCACCGACGAGTACGACCGTGAACTCCCGCCCGTGGAGGACCTCGGCGACGACCGCCACCGTGTCACGGCCCGCCTCGACATCACCGACCTCGGCGAGCTGTACGGGCTCGACGAGTACGACGACGAGGACGTGGAGACGGTGGGCGGTCTGCTCGCGAAGGCGCTCGGACGGGTGCCGATCGCCGGCGCGTCCAGCGTGGTGGAACTCCCCGACGGCCGAGGACTGCGTCTGACCGCCGAGGCGGCGGCCGGCCGCCGGAACAAGATCGTGACCGTGCTGGTGGAGCCGGTCGGCCCCGCCGGCCGTCCCGAGGAGGAGGCGAAGGCCGAATGACCCCCGAGGAGCTGCGCGGCTTCTGCCTCTCCTTCAACGCGACGGTGGAGGACTTCCCCTTCAACCCGGAGACCTCGGTCTTCAAGGTGCTCGGCAAGCTCTTCGCCCTCGCCAACCTGGGCGCGCGCCCCCTGACCGTCAACCTCAAGTGCGACCCCGAGGACGCGATCCGGCTCCGCGGTGAGTACGAGGGACTGATCATCCCGGGCTACCACATGAACAAGCGGCACTGGAACACCGTCACGGTCGACGGCGAGCTCCCGGACCAGCTGGTCCGGGAGCTCATCGAGGACTCGTACGACCTGGTGGTCGCCGGTCTACCGCGCGCCGAGCGCCTCCGCCTCGACCGTCCCTGAGCGGTGTACCCGCAGGCCGGCCGCGACCAGTGCGGCGGCCAGCAGGACGACCGCCGCGTCGATCGCCAGGACCGTGTGGACTCCGGTCAGCAGGTCTCCCGACGTGGTGGCCAGGACGCCCAGGAGCGGGATGCCGACGGTGATGCCGACCTGCTGGGTGGAGGTGACCAGGCCGGTGGCCAGGCCCTGTTCCTCGTCCGGGACGCCGGAGGTGACGGTCAGGCCGTAGGAGATGATCGCGCCGAGGTGGCACATGCTGGCCAGGGAGACGGCGGTCACCGCGAGCCAGACCGACCAGGTGTGGGCGTTCAGACCGAGCAGCGCGGCGATCAGGGCGCCCTGGCCGGTCAGGGAGGCGACCAGGGTGCGGCGGGCGCCGAGGCGCCCGATGACCTTCGGGGCGAGGGTGCCGGCGACCGCCGACAGGACGCCCTGGACGCCGAAGACCATGCCGGTCTCGAAGGCGGACAGCCGCAGGACCTCCTGGAGGTACAGGGTCAGGGCGAAGACCACCGTCGACATCATCGAGAAGGTGACCAGACCGCCCAGGTTGCCCCAGGCCACCGTGCGGCGGCGCAGCATGGGCAGGGAGACGAGGGGAGCGGCTGTGCGGGACTCGACCGTCACGAAGGCGGCGAGGAGCGCGATCCCCGCGATCAGTGTGGTGATGACGTCGGGGCGGGCGAAGCCGTGGTCGGCGGCCGTCGACAGGGCGTAGATCAGGGAGAGCAGGCCGCCGGTGACCGTCATCGCGCCGGGGATGTCGAGGCGGGGGCGGTCCGGGGTGCGGGACTCGGGCAGCAGGGCGGGGGCCAGCGGGAGCACGACCAGGGCGAACAGGGTGAGCAGGCCCATCGTGGAACGCCAGCCGAAGGCGTCGGTGAGGGTTCCGCCCGCCACCATGCCGACCGTGAAGCCGAGGGAGAGCAGCGTGCCCGAGATGCCCAGGGCGCGGTCCCGCGCCGGGCCCTCCGCGAAGGTCGTCGTCAGCAGGGACATGCCGGTGGGCACGATGGCCGCCGCGCCGACGCCCTGCAGAGCGCGGCCCGCCAGGAACGACGCCGGGTCCCAGGCGAGGGTGGCGAGGAGGGAGGCCGCGCCGAACAGGACGAGTCCGGACAGGAACAGCTTCCTGCGGCCGTACAGATCGCCCATGCGGCCGAACAGGAGCAGGAAGCCGCCGGACGGAAGGGCGAAGGCCGTCACCGCCCACTGAAGGCCGGAGCGGCTCATGCCGAGGTCGTCGCCGAGGACGGGCAGGGCGACGTTCAGGACGGAGAAGTCCAGGGCGACCATGAACTGGGCCGCGCACAGGACGAAGAGGACGAGCTTGTCGCGCGTCGACAGCCGGGGGGTGTCGAGCGGTGGGGTGAGGATGCCGTGTTCGGTGGTGTCGATCGCCATGCACAAGAGACTGCGGCCGTCGGAATAGCCGTGGGGAGCGGCAGGTTGTCCTGGTGGTGGCACCACCAGGCACACCGGACGGGGGAGTTGGCGAGTGGCGGACGTCATCGAGACGGCGGCGGGCAAGGCGCACCGGCTGAAGGAGCTGCGCGAGTTCCTGATGAGCCGGCGGGCGCGGGTCTCACCGGCGGAGGCCGGTCTGCCCGACGGCGGGGCCCGGCGCCGTACGCCCGGGCTGCGGCGCGAGGAGGTCGCCGTGCTCGCCGGGGTCGGGGCCTCCTGGTACCAGTGGCTGGAGCAGGGGCGGGACATCTCCGTCTCCCCGCAGGTGCTGGACTCGGTGGCCCGGGTGCTGCGGATGGGCGACGCCGAGCGGCGACACCTGTACCGGCTGGCGGGGCTGAACCCGCCCGCACCCGAGGTACCGGGCGACCGGGGCACCATGCCCGAGGGGCTGCGGCGGCTGATCGACACCTGGATGCCGTATCCGGCGCACATCATGGACCCGTACTACAACTGCGTGATGTACAACGACGCTGCGGCCGCCGTGCTGGGCATGCGGCCCGACCAGACGCAGAACTGCCTGGTCGACTTCTTCACCGACCCGCTGTACCGGTCGCGCTCGAAGAGCTGGGAGCGCAACGCCCGTACGGTCGTCGCCCAGTTCCGGGCGGCCTCCGCGGCCCGCCCCGAGGACGGGGGTTTCCAGACACTTCTCGCCGAACTCACCGAGTCCAGCGAGGAGTTCGCCCGGCTGTGGGCCGAGCGGGACATCGAGGACGCCGGGCAGATCCGCAAGGAGCTGGACCATCCGCTGGTCGGGCTGCTGTGCGTGGAGTCGACGGCGATGCGGGTGCCCGCCCGGCCCGATCTGACGATCGTGCTGCACACCCCGCTGGACGAGGCGAACACCGCCGCCAAGCTGGAGTGGCTCGCCTCGCCCGAGGGACGGCGCGGGGCGATGTACCCCGTGGCCGGATAGTGACCCGCGCGGTACGTATGCTCGGCTCATGACCGACAGCAGTGCGCTTGATCCCGAGGACCGCAAGATCGTCACCCTGGCCCGTTCGGCGCGGGCCCGCAACGGCGTGCCCGAGGGGGCGGCCGTACGGGACGAGACCGGTCGTACGTATGTCGCCGGCACCGTGGACCTGCCCTCGCTGAAGCTGAGCGCGCTGCGCACCGCCGTCGCCATGGCGGTGGCGTCCGGGGCGAAGTCCCTGGAGGCGGCGGCCGTGGTGACCGACGCCGACTCGGCGTCGGCGGAGGACCGGGCGGCGGTGGCCGACCTGGGCGGCGCGGCGACTCCGGTGCTGGTGGCGGGGGCCGACGGGACGGTACGGAGCACGGTGACCGCCGGCTGAGGACCGGCGGGACCGCAGGGTGAGAACCGGCCGCTTCGGACCCGTCCGGAATTCGTCCTTGCCGTTTCCTCATCTCACGCGCATCAATGGAACCGGTAGTTCCGACGGACCGTCAGATTCACCCCCCACGCGGCGTACCGCACCACGCCGCCCTGGTGGCCGTCCGGACCTCTCCCATCCATCCCCACATGGCAATTCCCAGACTCGGGAAGGGAACCGGATCCCATGAGAACCAAACGAATCGGTGCGGGTGCGGCGATGGCGGCAGGGGCTCTCGCCGCCGTGTCGCTCGCGTTCGCGCCCAGTGCCCTCGCCGTCTCCCCCGACACGGCGACCATCAACGCCGACTGCGGGGCCTTCGGCAGCGGCTCGGCCACGCTCACCGCCACCCAGGACGGCACGGCGGCCACCATCACCGTCACCTCGGCCGTCACGGCGCCGATCGCGCTGTCGGCGAACTCCATCTCGTCCTCGCTCACCCTCGTGAACAACACGACCGGCGGCACCAGCACCTTCAGCGGCAACGAGAACCCCGCGATCGCCGCGGGCGACCCGGTCACCGTCGGCCCCCTCAACGGCACCGTCGCCTCCGGTGACAGCCTGGAGGCCTACGGCGGCACCCTGCAGCTGACCGTCTTCGGCGTCACCGTCACCTGCACGGCGACCGGGCCGCAGTCGCCGGGGCCGTTCCTCTTCGACTGATCCCGCGTCAATTCGCTGGTGTGGACCGTCAGTTCCCGAACCTGTGGATCTGACGGTCCATCAGTTCAGTTGCGGCATCTCCATTGACTTCTCACGCGATCCACACATCAATGCCCCCAGTGAGCGCAACTGAAGGGGGCACTCCCATGGGTCCGATCACCCGAAGACGCCGCTGGGCGTCTCTGCTCGGGGCGACCGCGCTCGCGGTCACCGCGGGCGGCGCGCTGGCCTGTCCGGCCAACGCGTCAACGAACGTGGACTTCGCCACGCACTGCATCCCGCCCGCGGTCGCGGGCATCCCGCCGATCGACGGCACCACCACCGCCGCCATCTCGGTGGACAACACCGCTCCGAAGGTCGGCGACAACGTCACCGTGACCTACACGGTGGTCAAGCCCGCCGCCAGCAACCCCACCGCCCTGGCCCTGCCGGCCGACATCATGACGCCCACCGGCAAGATCACCCTGGGCGGCGCGCAGACCGGCTCCATCACGGTCGCGGGACCGAAGAAGAACGACCCGGTGCCGGGCAACGGCGCCTTCCCGTCGTTCTCCATGACCGGCACCTTCAAGGTCACCACCGCCGGGTCGATCACCCTCTCGCCCGGCGACTACAACATCCACACCAGCTACATCCTGGAGCTGGACACCCCGTGCACGGTGACCAACCCGCCGGCCCCGGTGTCGGAGACGATCACGGCCCAGGACACGACGCCCGTCAACAACCGTGCCATCACGCTGCGTACGGCCTCCGGCAACCCCGGAGCGAGCGTCACCGTGGACGGCACCGGCTTCACCGCGGGTGCGACGGTCACCCTCGCCGGGCGGTCGGGTGACACCCAGACCGCGGACACGGCGACCGTCACCGCCGACGCCAACGGCAACATCAGCGGACCGCTCGTCGTCAACGACAAGACGACGACCGGGGTGGTGGCCTACGAGGGCAGTGTCTACAGCGCCGCCCTGGGGGCCGGACCGGCCGCCTACACCGTCATCGACAACACGCCGATCCCGGCGGGCAGCCAGAAGCTGACGACCACGGTCAACGCCGGCACCCTGTCCATGTCCCAGGACGGAGACTCCGTCGCCCTGTCGGCGGTGAACTTCGGCACGGGCGGGGCCTCCACGGGCGCGCTGCGGACGGTCCACGTCAAGGACTTCCGAGGCGGGCCGGCCGGCTGGTCGCTCACCGGCAAGGTCACCGACTTCACCGGGCCGGGCGCCAAGATCGACGCGAAGAACCTGAGTTGGACCCCCGCCTGCGCCACCAAGACGGGCAGTCCGAGCACCTGCCAGGCCGGTTCCGCGGGCACCGTGGGCACTTCGGGGGCGACCCTCGCGTCCACCCCCAACGGCACGGTCACCGGCGGTGAGTTCACGGCCGACGCGGGTCTCTCCCTGGACGTACCGGCGTTCACACCCGTGGGCACGTACTCCGCCGTCCTGACCCTCACGCTCAGCTGACCGTACGGGCGTCCGCACCCGCCCGTCCGCCCGTACCGTCGAAGTCCGCGAAGTCCGTGGGGGGTCCGCACCCATGAGAAGACCCATGCGCAAGCTGTCCGTACTCCTTCTGACCCTGCTGCTCACCGGCCTCACCGCACCCGCACGCGCCGCCGACAACGGCAGCTGGTCCGTCTACCCGCTCGCCTCCAGGATCGCCGCCCGCCCGTACTTCTACCTCTCCGCCGACCCGGGGACGACCATCCGGGACAAGGTGGTCGTCGCCAACAAGACCGCGAAGCCCCTGACCTTCCGTCTCTACGCCGCCGACGCCTACAACACCCCGCGCGACGGCGGATTCGCCGTGCGGACGGTGGCGGAGCGGCAGCGGGGCGTGGGTGCCTGGGCGAAGCCCGCGAAGTCCCGGGTGACCGTCCCGCCGCACGGCAAGGTCACCGTGCCCTTCACCCTGCGTGTGCCCAAGGGCGCCGAACCCGGCGACCACCCGGGCGCGTTGGTCGCCCTCGACGAACGGATCGACAAGGGCGACGGTTCACTGGCGCTCGGTGTGCGGCGGGCCGTGGCCGCCCGTGTCTACCTCCGGGTCGGCGGCCCGACGCTTCCCGCGATCTCCGTGGAGAACGTCCACCTCGTCCACCACCAGCCCCTCGTCCCGGGCTTCGGCGACAGCACGGCGACGATCTCCTACACCCTCCACAACACCGGCAACGTCACCCTGAACCCCAAGGTGGAACTGCGCGCGGAGGGTCTGTTCGGGCGTACGCTCCTCAGCCGCGACCTGTCGAGGATCCCCTCCGAACTCCTTCCCGGCCAGCGTGTCCATCTCACCGAGCTGTGGCACGGGGCGCCCCAACTCGACTGGGGAGACGTCAAGTTGACGGCCAGCGCGCAGGACACCCGCGAGTCGGCGAGCGCGTCATTCCTCGCCCTGCCGTGGGCGGCGGCGCTGGTGCTGCTGGCGGTGGCGGTCCTGGCAGTGGTCCTGGTGCTCAGAGCGCGTCGGGACCGCGCTCGCCCGTCCGAACCCGTACGACCGTCTCGACCGGCAGTGCCCACACCTTCCCGTCCCCGATCTTCCCCGTCTGCGCGGCCTTGACGATCGCGTCGATGACGGCGTCGGAGTCGGCGTCGTCGACGACGACCTCGATCCGGACCTTGGGCACGAGGTCGACCTGGTACTCGGCGCCGCGGTACACCTCGGTGTGGCCGCGCTGGCGGCCGTAGCCGCTGGCCTCGGTCACGGTCAGGCCGTGCACGCCGATCTCCTGCAGGGCCGTCTTCACCTCGTCGAGGCGGTAGGGCTTGACGATCGCGGTGATGAGCTTCATGCCTGGGAGTTGACCTTCTGCGCGGAGGGGACGACGGAGGAGCTGACCGGGGCGCCGTGCCCCAGGACGCCGTGATCGTATGCCGTCTCGGCGTGCACCGTAAGGTCCAGGCCGGTGTGCTCGTGCTCCTCGTCCGCACGGAAGCCCATCGCCTTGTCGATCAGCTTGCCGAGGGCGTAGGTCATCAGGAACGCGTACGCCGCCACGACGACCACGGCCACCGCCTGCTTGCCGAGCTGGGCCAGTCCGCCGCCGTAGAGGAGGCCCTCGGGGCCGCCGGTCATCGACTCGACGGCGAAGACGCCGATCAGGAGCGTGCCGATGACTCCGCCGACCAGGTGCACTCCGACGACGTCGAGGGAGTCGTCGTAGTTCAGCCGGAACTTCCAGCTGACGGCGTACGAGCAGACGACACCGGCGGCGAGGCCGACGACCAGCGCGCCGAGCAGGGAGACGGTGCCGCAGGACGGGGTGATCGCGACCAGGCCGGCGACCGCGCCGGACGCGGCACCCAGGGTGGTGGGGTGGCCGTCGCGCCTCTGCTCGACGAAGAGCCAGCCGAGCAGGCCGGTGCAGCCGGCGGCGAGGGTGTTGAGGAAGGCCGCGGCGGCCAGGCCGTTGGCGCCCAGCGCCGAGCCCGCGTTGAAGCCGAACCAGCCGAACCAGAGGAGACCGGCGCCCAGCATCACCATGGGGAGGTTGTGCGGGCGCATGGCGTCCTTCTTGAACCCGAGGCGCGGGCCCAGGACCAGGCAGAGAGCCAGCCCCGAGGCGCCGGAGGTGATTTCCACGGGCAGACCGCCCGCGAAGTCGAGGGCGCCGAGCCGGTCGAGGATCCAGCCGCCGGGGCCCCAGACCCAGTGTGCGACGGGAACGTATACGAGCAGTGCCCAGACCGGGACGAAGACCAGCCAGGCGCCGAACTTCGCGCGGTCCGCGATCGCGCCGCTGATCAGGGCCGCCGTGATGATCGCGAAGGTGAGCTGGAAGGTGGCGAAGAGCAGGGTCGGGACGGTGCCGTGCAGGCTGTCCGGGCCGAGGCCGGCCATTCCGGCGTGCTCCAGGCCGCCGATCAGACCTCTGGCCGGGCCGCCGCCGATGTCGTCGCCGAACGCGAGGGAGTAGCCGCCGGCCAGCCAGACCACCGTGACCAGGGCGATCGACACGAAGCTCATCATCAGCATGTTGAGGACGCTCTTCGTGCGGACCATGCCGCCGTAGAACAGCGCGAGGCCCGGGGTCATCAGCAGGACGAGGGCGGTGGCGGCGAGCAGCCAGGCGGTGTCGCCGGTGTCTGCGTGCGCGGCGGCGAAGGTCGTCACGTCGTCTCCAACGGGGTGGGGGCTCGTCAGAGGGTCACCGCCGCGCGTTTCCGGATGTGTACAGATGTGTTTCCGTGACGTTTCGTTGCGTGGGGGTTACCGAAACCTCACGGTGCGGCGGCGCTTGTGGGATCAGGGAGAATGGGGGGCATGAGCGTTCGTACCCAGTCATCCGAAGCCTCGGGCGAGTCCGTCCACCGAGCCGGCTTCGCCTGCTTCGTCGGTCGCCCCAACGCGGGCAAGTCCACCCTCACGAACGCTCTGGTCGGGCAGAAGGTGGCGATCACCGCGAACCAGCCGCAGACCACGCGGCACACGGTCCGGGGGATCGTGCACAGGGAGGACGCCCAGCTCATCCTGGTCGACACCCCTGGGCTGCACAAGCCGCGCACCCTGCTCGGGCAACGCCTGAACGACGTGGTCCGCACCACCTGGGCCGAGGTCGACGTGATCGGTTTCTGTCTGCCGGCGAACGAGAAGCTCGGTCCCGGTGACCGTTTCATCGCGAAGGAACTGGCGTCGATCAAGAAGACGCCGAAGATCGCGATCGTCACCAAGACCGACCTCGTCGACAGCAAGACGCTCGCCGAGCAGCTCATCGCGATCGACCAGCTCGGCAAGGAGCTGGGCTTCGAGTGGGCGGAGATCGTCCCGGTGTCGGCGGTCGGCGACCAGCAGGTGGGTCTGCTGGCCGACCTGATCGTCCCCCTCCTTCCCGAGGGCCCGGCGCTCTACCCCGAGGGCGACCTCACCGACGAGCCCGAGCAGATCATGATCGCCGAGCTGATCCGTGAGGCGGCGCTGGAGGGCGTCCGTGACGAGCTGCCGCACTCCATCGCGGTCGTCGTCGAGGAGATGCTCCCCCGCGAGGGCCGCCCCGCCGACCGGCCCCTCCTCGACATCCACGCCTTCGTCTACATCGAGCGCCCCAGCCAGAAGGGCATCATCATCGGCCCGCAGGGCCGGCGCCTGAAGGAGGTCGGCATCAAGTCCCGCAAGCAGATCGAGGCCCTGCTGGGCACTCCGGTGTTCCTGGACCTCCATGTGAAGGTGGCGAAGGACTGGCAACGGGACCCTCGCCAGCTGCGCAAGCTGGGGTTCTAAGGGGCCGTCTGGCTCGGGGACATGTTCTGGAGGCCCAGCACGCGGAGCAGTTGCAGCCGTTCGTGGGTCTGGGTGCCGGGGCGGGCTGTGTGGACTATCAGCAGGTGGTGGTGCTCGTGGCTGAGCATGACCTCGCAGTCCAGCTCCAGCAGACCCACCTGGGGATGCAGGAAGCGCTTGGTCGCGCGGTGCCGCAGGGACACCTCGTGCTCGTCCCAGAGGCGGGCGAACTCGCGGCTGGACGAACGGAGTTCGGCGACCAGTGCGGCCGGCTCCGGGTCGGCGGGGCGGGCGGCGGTCACCGCCCGCAGATTCGCCACATGGGAGCGCGCGTGCGGCGCGTGGTCCTCCTCCGGGAACAGGGAGCGGGCCGTCGGGTCCAGGAAGAAGCGCCGGACCAGGTTCCGCTCCCGTCGCGGCCGGGACATCACATCGCCGACCAGCGCCCTCGCCATCGCGTTCTGCGCCAGCACCTCCCCGCAGTCGTTCACCAGCTGGGCCGGGGTGTCGTACAGCCGGTCCAGGATCAGCAGCAGCCCCGGCCGTACATGGGCCGAGGCCGTCTCGCGGCGGGGCGGTTCCTCGCCGGCCAGATGGAACAGATGGTCGTGCTCGGCGGCGGTCAGCCGTAGCGCCCGCGCCAGCGCCGTGAGCATCTGGCGCGAGGGGCGCGGTCCCCGGGACTGCTCCATGCGCGTGTAGTAGTCCACCGACATGCCGGCCAGCTGAGCCACCTCCTCACGGCGCAGCCCCGGTGTACGGCGGCGCGCGCCGGGGGTGAGACCCACGTCCGCCGGGTCGAGGCGGGCCCGGCCGCGGCGCAGGAAGTCGGCGAGTTCGGCTCGGTTCACCCTTCCAGGGTGCGGGAGCGCGCCCGGCTTATCCAGGGTCTGCCGGTCCCCCGATCGACAGGTCTCTCCCGGTGGCCGCGGCCCCGCTGAAGGCTGGGCCGGGAAGAGACCGCGACAAGAGGGGAGCAGCACCATGCTGACATTGGTGACCGGTACGACGGGACAGGTGGGGCGGCGCTTCGTGCCGAGGCTGATCGCGCGCGGCGGGCCGGAGGAACGGGTCCGGGTGCTGGTGCGGGACGCGGAGCGCGGGGAGCCGTTCGCCGAGCGGGGCGCCGAGGTCGTCGTGGGGGATCTGCGGGACACGGAGGTCCTCGGCAAGGCGGTCGCGGGCGTGGACGCCGTCGTGAACGTGGCCGCCTCCTTCCGCGGGGTGCCCGACGAGGAGGCGTGGGCCGTCAACCGGGACGCGGCGGTGGAGCTGGGGCGGGCCGCGGTGGCTTCGGGGGTACGGCGGTTCGTGCAGGTCAGCACCGGGATGGTGTACGGCGTCGGGCGGGGCCGCCCGCTGGTCGAGGAGGACGAGAGCCGGCCCGGCGGCCAGATGTGGGGCGCCTACAACGAGTCGAAGGCGGCGGCTGAGCGGGAACTGCTCGCGCTGGGCGGAGGCACCGAGGTGCGCATCGGGCGGTTGCCCTTCGTCTACGGCGAGGGCGACCCCCATCTCGCCCAGGCCCTGAACTGGGCCCCGAACTGGGCGCCCCACCAGCGCCTCCACATGGCCCACCACGCCGACGTCGCCCAGGGGCTGCTACGGCTCCTGCACGCGCCGGCGGTGACCGGCCCCGTCTACAACATCGCGGACGACGCCCCGGTCACGACGGTCGAGCTGTACCAGCTGGGCGGCGCGGAGGTCCCCACGGAGTGGGCGACCACGACGGACCCCGACCCGTGGTTCGGCATCATGTCCACCGACCGCATCCGCCGGGACCTCGGCTTCCGCCCCTACTACCCGTCCGCGTGGGCGGCGAGGGACGCCGGAGCCCTCTGACGACAGCCCACCCGCGGACGGACGACAGCCCACCCCCGGGCAAACGTCAGTCCACCCCCCGGATCCGGCCCACCAGCACCGCTCCCGCCAGTCCGATCACCGCGGACACCAGATACAGCACCCGGTATCCGCCGAGGTACGTCACGATCGGGGCGGCGAGGGCGGGGGCCGCGACCTGGGGGAGGGCGTTGGCCACGTTGATGACGCCGAGGTCCTTGCCCCGGTCCAGGGCCTTCGGCAGCACGTCCGTCATCAGCGCGAAGTCGACCGAGGTGAACACCCCGAAGCCGATGCCCAGCACCGCGGCCGCGACGATCGCCCCGGGCCAGGTCTGCCAGGCGGCCAGCGCCGCCGTCGCCACCGCCATCAGCACCCCCGACCAGACCACGAAGGGCTTGCGCCGACCCACCCGGTCGGACCAGACACCGCCCACCACGACCGTGGCGAGCAGGGTCAGCCCGTTCACCGCGGTCAGGATCAGCACCCCCTGGTCGGGGTCGTGGTAGTGGAGCCGGTCGCGCAGGTAGTAGAGGAGGTAGAGGAGGACGAGGGCGTTGCTGAGGTTGATCAGGAACCGGGTCAGCCACGCCCACCCCAGGTCCGGATACCGCTTCGGACTCAGCCAGAACCCGGCGAGGAAGCCGCGCGAGGACCAGAGCGGCCGGTCCGCCGCCGACAGCCGCAGATCCGGATGGCGGAGCACATACGGCAGCACCCCCACCACGGTGAACACCGCGCACGCCACATACCCGGCCCCGATCCCGCCCGCCGCCGTGGCCAGCCCGGTCCCGCCGACCACGCCCAGGATCTGCGCCGCCCCCAACCAGCCGCCCACCGAGCCCCGTTGAAGCCGTGGCACCCGGTCCGGCACGGCGGCGGTGACCGCCGCGAAGGCCGCGTTCAGGGTGAGCTGGACCAGACACCAGCCCAGCGTCATGGTCCACAGTCCGCCCGCGCCCGCGAGCAGCAGCAACGACAGCGCCCCGCCGGCCGCCCCGGCCACGATCCACGGCGTACGGCGGCCCCAGCGCGCGGTCGTCCGGTCCGACAGCGCGCCGAAGAGCGGGTTGGCGACCAGCGAGACCAGCGCGCCGATGCCCGTGACCCAGGCCAGCATCGTCTCCTTGGACATGCCGGAGCCGGGCGCGAAGTCCTTGGCCTGCGAGGCCAGCAGAATCTGCAGGGGGCCGAACCAGCCCACCCAGATGGCCCCGTTGGCGAGTGACAGGGACGCCGTCCAGCCGCGCCCGACCCGTTCGACGGGCTCGGCGAGCGCCGCCGACGGGTCCTTCAGGGGCGCCGTCATCTCTGCGCCCGCAACAGCTCCCGGTACCAGCCGTACGACGACTTCGGTGTCCGGGTCTGCGTCTCGAAGTCCACGTGCACCAGCCCGAACCGCCGCTCGTACCCCTCCGCCCACTCGAAGTTGTCCAGCAGCGACCACACGAAGTACCCGCGTACGTCCACACCGGCCTCCAACGCCCCGTGCAGGGCGCGGACATGGCCGTCCAGGTAGGTGATCCGGTCCTGGTCGTCGATGCCGGGGTAGCTGCAGCCGTTCTCGGTGATGACGACGGGCGGGAGCCGGTCGCCGTAGCGCTCGCGGAAGGTGGTGAGGAGCTCCGTCAAGCCCGAGGGGACCACCGGCCAGCCGAAGTCGGTCACCGGGACGCCTTCGATCTGCCGTACGGAGAAGGGGAGTTCGGCCGGGATGGTGAGTCCGCCGAACTCGATGTCCTCGCCCTGCGGGGCGCCCACGCGGGTCGGCGCGTAGTAGTTGACGCCGTACCAGTCGAGGGGTTCGGCGATGACCTTCAGGTCGGCCTCGACGTCCCCCGGCATCAACTCGCCGAGGCCCTCGGGGTATTGGCCGAGCAGCAGCGGGTCGGCGAACAGGCGGTTCAGCAGCAGGTCGTAGAAGCCGGCCGCCTCCACGTCCGCGGGCTCCTCCGACGCCGGCCAGGTCGGACCGTGCGAGTTGGCGATCCCGATGTCCGCGGCGCCGGCCGCGCGCAGGGCCCGTACGGCGAGACCGTGGGCGAGGAGCTGGTGGTGGGCGACGGGCAGCGCGTCGAAGAGCAGCTGCTTGCCGGGCGCGTGGGCGCCCAGCGCGTGGCCCAACAGGGTGTGCTCGGCGGGCTCGTTGAGGGTGATCCACTTCTTCACCCGGTCGCCGAGCCGCTCGGCGACGACCGACACGTACTCGGCGAACCGGGAGGCGGTGTCCCGCTCCAGCCAGTCCAGTGTGACCGGCAGGTCCCAGTGGAAGAGGGTGGGCACCGGGCGCACGCCCGCCGTGAGCAGCTCGTCGACGAGACGGTCGTAGAAGTCGAGCCCCTTGGGGGAGTTCACCCTCGGCCAGGAGAGGGAGAAGCGGTACGCGTCCACGCCCAGGTCGGCCAGGAGGGCCACGTCCTCGCGGTAGCGGTGGTAGTGGTCGCAGGCCACCGCGGCGGTGGAGCCGTCCTTCACCCGTCCCGGCTCGGCCGTGAAGGTGTCCCAGACGGACGGCTCGCGCTCGTCCGCCGCGCCCTCGATCTGGTGGGCCGAGGTGGAGACACCCCACAGGAAGCCGGCCGGGAACTGAGGTATCGGGTTCGTCATGCGCGGATCATCCTTACCCACCAGTAAGGAAGTCAACGCCTGTGCGTGAACGACCTGTTACGCCGGTCCTACGCCCCTTCCCTCAGCACTCTGGAGATCAGCGTCCGCTGCTCCTCGGTGAGCCGGGGGTCGGCCGCGTACACCGTCCTTCCGTCGACGGTGATCTCGTAGTGGAACCCGTCGGGGACCCCGGCGGAGGGTGTGCCCCGGCCGCCGGCGACCGCCTGCTCGGCCAGGGTCCGCCACTCGTGGGCATCGGGCCGCCCCGAGGTGTCCACCTCGGCCTGCCGCTCGATGCCCGCGAAACCGCCCGTGCGCCGCACTCGAATACGCATGGGTGACTGTCTAGTACGGAACTACGACGTCCGCACCCCGACCTGCTCCCAGGCCTTGAGCACCGCCTGGAGTTCCTCGCCGTCCTGGTAGCGGGCCTTGGCCGCCGCCACGGTGAGCGCCGCGAAGTCCGCGAACAGGGCGTCCTTCTTGAGGGTGCCGCCGGTCAGGACGTCGTACCAGATCTGGCCGGCCTTCTCCCAGGCGTTGCCGCCGAGGGCGTTCGCGACCAGGTAGAAGGCGTGGTTGGGGATGCCGGAGTTGATGTGGACGCCGCCGTTGTCGCGGCCGGTGCGGACGAAGGCGTCCATGGTCGCCGGCTGCGGGTCCTTGCCGAGGACGTCGTCGTCGTACGCCGTGCCCGGGGCCTTCATGGAGCGCAGCGCCGAGCCGGTGACGCGCGGGGCGAGCAGACCGGCGCCGATCAGCCAGTCGGCCTCGGCGGCGGTCTGGCCGAGCGTGTACTGCTTGATGAGCGTGCCGAAGACATCGGACAGCGACTCGTTGAGGGCGCCCGGCTGGCCGAAGTAGGTCAGGTTCGCCGTGTACTGGGTGACGCCGTGGGTGAGTTCGTGGCCGATGACGTCGATCGGGATGGTGAAGTCGAGGAAGATCTCCCCGTCCCCGTCGCCGAACACCATCTGCTCGCCGTTCCAGAAGGCGTTGTTGTAGTTCCTGTCGTAGTGGACGCTCGCGTTGAGCGGGAGGCCCTCGCCGTCGATCGAGTGGCGCCCGTAGGCCTTCAGATACAGCTCGAAGGTGGCGCCGAGGCCCGCGTAGGCGCGGTTGACGGTGGCGTCCTTGCCCGGTGCGGAGCCCTCGGCGCGGACCTTCTTGCCGGGCAGGTCGGTGCCGTGCTTGGCGTCGTAGAGGGTGCGGTGCGGCTGGTCGGAGGCGGCGCCGGCGGGCGCGGCGACGGCGGGCGCGCCGATGACCGTCGTCAGACGGCGGTGGGTGCGCTCGAAGGCGTCCCGCTCCAGGGTGCGGCGGGCGGGATCGGCGAGCGCCGGGTCCTCGTGCTGGGCCAGCTTGTCGAGGATGTGCGGCGGTACGACGGTGCAGAAGACGGGCTCGAAGCCCCCGTTGGTCTTCGTCATGCCCGGCACCCTTGCACTGAGTCATTCCGGTGTCACTACCCGCAACCATGATTGGTGAAATATCGGGACAGCGTTGTGCACGCTCCGTGACGAAGTGGTATGGAGCACTTTTTGTCCCTTTCGTCCGCCGGGTCCCGCATACTGATACGGCGCCCCGCGCCCGGAGAGGCTCCGCTAGCATGCTTCGCATCATGCGTTTCGGGCTGCTTCTTCTTAGCTGCCGCGGCGAGGGCCTGTAGTCCAGGTCGACTCCCTCCCCGCGGAGCTTCGCGTTGCGTCGTCGGCCGTCCTTCAGGACACCAAGAGGAGCCCCGCAATCATGGCGAACCGCCAGCAGCCCAGCACCATGCCGATCCACAAGTACGGCCGGTACGAGCAGGTCGACATCTCCGACCGCACCTGGCCGGACAACCGGATCACCGTCGCCCCCCGCTGGCTCTCCACCGACCTGCGCGACGGCAACCAGTCCCTGATCGACCCGATGTCGCCCGAGCGCAAGCGCCGGATGTTCGACCAGCTGGTGAAGATGGGCTACAAGGAGATCGAGGTCGGCTTCCCGGCGTCGGGCCAGACGGACTTCGACTTCGTACGGTCGATCATCGAGGAGCCCGGGGTCATTCCCGACGACGTCACCATCTCCGTGCTGACCCAGGCCCGCGAGGACCTGATCGAGCGGACCGTGGAGTCGCTGAAGGGCGCCAAGCGGGCCACCGTCCACCTGTACAACGCGACCGCCCCGGTCTTCCGCCGGGTCGTCTTCCGCGGCTCCAAGGACGACATCAAGCAGATCGCCGTCGACGGCACGCGCCTGGTGATGGAGTACGCCGAGAAACTGCTGGGCCCGGAGACGGAGTTCGGCTACCAGTACAGCCCCGAGATCTTCACCGACACCGAGCTGGACTTCGCGCTGGAGGTCTGTGAGGCGGTGATGGACGTCTACCAGCCGGGTCCGGGCCGCGAGATCATCCTCAACCTGCCCGCCACCGTGGAGCGTTCGACCCCTTCCACGCACGCGGACCGCTTCGAGTGGATGCACCGCAACCTGTCGCGCCGTGAGCACGTGGTGCTGTCGATCCACCCGCACAACGACCGCGGTACCGCCGTCGCCGCCGCCGAGCTGGCCCTGATGGCCGGCGCCGACCGCGTCGAGGGCTGTCTGTTCGGGCAGGGCGAGCGCACCGGCAACGTCGACCTGGTCACCCTGGGCATGAACCTGTTCTCCCAGGGCGTCGACCCGCAGATCGACTTCTCCGACATCGACGAGATCCGTCGTACGTGGGAGTACTGCAACCAGATGGAGGTCCACCCGCGCCACCCGTACGTGGGCGACCTGGTCTACACGTCCTTCTCCGGCTCCCACCAGGACGCCATCAAGAAGGGCTTCGACGCGATGGAGGCCGACGCGGCCGCCAAGGGCGTGACGGTCGACGACCTCGAGTGGGCCGTCCCCTACCTGCCGATCGACCCGAAGGACGTCGGCCGCTCCTACGAGGCCGTCATCCGCGTCAACTCGCAGTCCGGCAAGGGCGGGATCGCGTACGTCCTGAAGAACGACCACAAGCTGGACCTGCCCCGCCGGATGCAGATCGAGTTCTCGAAGATCATCCAGGCGAAGACGGACGCCGAGGGCGGCGAGGTCACCGGCTCCGACATCTGGGCCGTCTTCCAGGACGAGTACCTGCCCAACCCCGAGAACCCGTGGGGCCGTATCCAGGTCAGGAACGGCCAGTCGACGACCGACACCGACGGCGTGGACACCCTGCGGGTCGAGGCGGTCGTCGACGGCGAGGAGACCGTCCTCACCGGCTCCGGCAACGGCCCCATCTCCGCCTTCTTCGACGCGCTGGCCGCCGTCGGCGTCGACGCCCGCCTGCTGGACTACCAGGAGCACACGATGAGCGAGGGCGCCTCCGCGCAGGCCGCCTCGTACATCGAATGCGTGATCGACGACAAGGTCCTGTGGGGAATCGGCATCGACGCGAACACGACGCGTGCTTCCCTGAAGGCGGTCGTCTCCGCGGTGAACCGCGCGGCGCGGTAACCCGTCTGACCGGCGGTTTCGGGGCCTTGAGCGCGCTATACGGCGATCAAGGCCCCGCCTCTTTTCGGCCACCTGTTCGTGGAGGTCACGGAAAGGTCTCGTCCAGGGTGCTGACTACGCCTCACCGATGTGGCTAACATCACGGACACCGCTGCGATGTTGCCGCGGTGTTAAGGAGGTGCGACGTGCTGCCAGTACGGGGACGAAACGGCCGAGCCGCCAGGCCCGCGCGCTTCCTGGGCACCCGCACCGCGTGGACGCCCGTGGGGGACGGCGAGTTCTTCTGCCCGGGCTGCGGAGGCGACCGCAACTACCAGCGGCTGACCGGCCGCCGCCGCTTCACCCTCCTCGGCGTCCCGGTCCTGCCCCGCGGCGAGACCGGACCCGTCGTCGAATGCGCCGCCTGCCGCCGCCACTTCGGCACCGACGCCCTCGACCACCCCACCACCACCCGCTTCTCCGCGATGCTCCGCGACGCCGTCCACACGGTCGCCCTGGCGGTCCTCGCCGCGGGCGGCACCTGTTCCCGTACCTCGCTGGAAGCCGCCGGGACCACGGTCCGCGCCGCCGGCTTCGACGACTGCACGGAGGAACAGCTGGAGGCGCTGGTCGAGGCGCTGGCCGCCGACACCGGCCGGGTCTACGGCCAGTCCTGCGGGGCCGGACTGGCCATAGAGCTGCACGAGGCCCTCGACCCCCTCGCCCCGCACCTCGCCCCGGCCGGCCGCGAATCGATCCTTCTCCAGGGGGCCCGCATCGCCCTTGCCGACGGCCCGTACACCCCCGCCGAACGGGACGTCCTGAGCACGGTCGGCGCCGCCCTGACGATCTGCTCGGACGACGTGACCAGGCTGCTGGCGGCGGCACGTACACCGTCCTGAGCCACCTGGCGCGTCTGTCTTCCTGCGCGTCTTCCTGAGAGAGCTGTCCTGAGGACCTTTCTCAAGGAACCTCCCCTGCCGCACAATCGTCCCGTGCGCCGAAGGGGGGACGGGGGATGCGGCCGGGAGTGCGCTGGGTGGTGGCCATCCTGCTCGCCCTGGTCGGGTTCGGGACCACATTCATGGTCTTCTACGGCGCCGCGCTGCCGTTCACCCCGCCGGACGACGGTGACCGGGCCTCGGTCGGCATCGCGGCCGGTGGCGTGGTCGCCGCCGCGATCGCCGCGTGGACGAACTGGTACACCGCCGATCGCTCCGCACCCGCCCCGGTCCGTGTCGAGCTGGCCCACTCCACCGCCTCCGCGAACGGTCACGCCATCGAGCCCACGGCGACGCTCGTACGCATGGGCGAGCTGCCCCGCCGTCCGGTCGGCTTCCAGCCGCGTGACGACCTCGTCGCGGAACTCGCCCGCACCGCGGCCGACCACCGCCTCGCCGTCGTCCGCACGGTGACCGGGACAAGGGGCGTGGGCAAGACGCAGCTAGCCGCCGCGTACGCCCGCTCCAGGATCGAGGACGACTGGCCGGTGGTCGCCTGGTTCAACGGGGAGACCCGCGGCCAGTTGGTGTCGGGCCTCGCCGAACTGGCGGCCCACCTCGGGGTGCGGGAGCCGGGCGAGGATGCCGAGGCCTCTGCGCGCGCCGCGCTCATCTGGATCGGACGCACCGACGAGCGGTGTCTGCTGGTCGTGGACAACGCCATGGATCCGGACGAGGTCGACGGCTGGCTGCCCACGGCCGGTCGCGCCGAGGTGGTGGTGACCACCACGTCCCGGTCGTTCGGGAACATGGCCACGGGCGGCCAGGTGGATGTCGGCGTCTTCACCCCGGAGGAGGCGCTCGCCTTCCTGCGCGAGCGCACTGGGCTCGACGACCCGGAGGGGGCACGCAGACTCGCCGAGGAACTCGGCAGGCTCCCCGTCGCCCTCGCCCAGTCCGCGGCTGTCATCAAGAGCGAGCACATCGGGTACGACGGGTGTCTGGAGCGGCTGCGGACCATGCCGGTCGCGCGGTTGCTGGCCGCGGTGCCGGGGGAACGGTATCCACACCGGATGGCGGAGGCGGTGCTGCTGTCCGTGCAGCAGGCGGAGGGGCGGGACGGCAGTGGGCTGCTGCGGGTGCTGCTGGACGCGCTGGCCGTGCTGGCCCCTTCGGGGGTGCCGAGCGCGTTGCTCCAGACGGTGGCCGGGCGGGGGCGGCCGCATGTCGGCCGGGCCGACGTCGAGCGGGCCGTGGGGCTGTTGGTGGAGGCCTCACTGGCCACCCGGGTGGGCAGCGACAGCGTGGCCCTGCACCGGCTGACCCAGCGGGTGGTGCAGGACCGGGCGCGGACGGACGGAGCGCTGGCGGCGGTGGCGGGGGCGGTCGGGGAATGCCTCGAAGACGTGCTGACACCGTTGCGGGAGGCATGGGAGAGACGTGAGGAGGGCGACCAACTCGTCGGCCAGGTGGACGCCTTGTGGAGCGCGCTGGTCACCGACCTCGCCGTGCTGGGGGAGGAGTGCACCGGGCGACTCGCCCGCCTGCGTGGCTGGATGTCCCGGTATCTCTGCCGGGTCGGGGAGTCGGCGCGGGCGCTCGCCGTCGCCGAGGAGACTCTGTTCTGCATGGACACAGGGGTGCGGACGGAGTCGGCGGCTATGCTCACAGCATTGCGTGCGCTGGCCGAGATCCGGGAGTGGACAGGCCGCTCCGAGGGCGCCGTCGCTCCCCTCGACCGACTGCTCACTCTCCTGGAGAGGGCGAACGGCCCCGATAACGAGGAGACACTCGCCGTCCGCAGGAACCTGGCCAACGCACACCGCGCCGCAGGCCACTTCGACCTCGCGGTCTCCCTGTACGAGCACCTCGTCCAGGACGTCGGGAGACTCCGCGGCCCCGACCACGGCGACACGATCGAAGCACAGCGTGATCTGGCCCGAATGTACGGCGCGGCCGGACGGCTGACCGAGGCCGTCGAGCTCTCCGAGGCCGTCCGCGAACGACTGCTGCCGACGGCCGGGGCGGCACTGTCCCGGGACTCCGGCGGGCTCAGCCGGCTGGTCGACTTCTACGACTCGGCCGGACGCGCCGCCGAGGGCGCGGAACTGCTCCGCAGACTGCTGGCGGAACGGGAGTCGGAAGAGGACCCGGACCCGACGGAGACCGTCTGGCTCCGGACCCGCCTGGCCGAGAACTGCATGTCGGCAGGGATGCACGACGAGGCGCTGGAGGTCGCCCGCCGTG
Organism: Streptomyces sp. NPDC005648; assembly: GCF_040605395.1. Lineage (NCBI taxonomy): Bacteria > Bacillati > Actinomycetota > Actinomycetes > Kitasatosporales > Streptomycetaceae > Streptomyces > Streptomyces sp. NPDC005648. The sequence continues at coordinate 67,684 of NZ_JBEXCS010000026.1, forward strand.
CCCTGACCGACGGGGAACGGCTGTTCGCCGACGAGCCGAGGCACCTCACGACCGTACGGGAGACCTGGGCGAGTGCCCTGGGAGAGATGGAGCGGTACGACGAAGCCCTCGCCGTCTGCCACCGTAACGTCGACGACCTGACGGCCCTGCACGGCCCCGACCACCCCGGCGTCCTGGACGCGCGCCGCTGGGTGGTCCACATGCTGCGCAACGCGCTGCGGCACCAGGAGGCCCGCGGGCAGGCCGCCGAACTCCTTGAGGACTACACCCGGTTGCTGGGCCCGGACGACACGTCCACCCTGCTCGCACGCAGCGTCTACGCCGACACCTGTGAGGAGGCGGGACAGCATTCGGAGGCGGTCGAGGTCGCGCGCCGGGTCGTGCGGGAGGCGGAGCGGATCCGCGGGCCGGGCCACCCGTGGACGCTGGGCGCGCGTCTCGATCTGGTGGTCGCGCTGCGGGGCGCGCGTTCGTACGAGGAGGCCGAGGCCCTGATCCGGCGGACCCGCGGGGAGGCCGTGGACAGCCTGGGCGCCCGGCACGCGTTGGTCGCGCATGCCGATGAGCTGCTGGCTGACCTGCTGCTGCGAACGAACCGGGAACAGGAGGCCCGAGCACTGAGGGAACGGTCGCTGGAGGAACGCCTCACTCGCCACCGCACCGACGACGACGCACCCTGGGCGGCCACCGTGCTCGCCGACACCGAGATCGACCTGGGCGACTACGACCGGGGCCTCGCCCGCTACCGGGAGGCGCTGACCACGCTGGAACGGCGGCACGGCCCCGACCACCGCTACACGATCGTCGTACGGCGACGCATGGCAAGCGCGTACGCCAGAGCCTGCCGCCTTCCGGAGTGGCTCGCCGCGATCACCCGGTCGGTCGACGACTACACGCGGTTCTACGGTCCGGACCACCCCTGGACCCTGTTCGCGCGGTCCGAGCAGGTCGACGCCGTCAGGCGGACTGGAAAGCGCCGGAAGGCGCTGCGGATGCGCCGCGCGCTGTACGCCGAGTTCGTCCGTGTCCTCGGGGCCGAGCACGTGAACACCATCTATGAGCTGGACGACCTGGCCGACGACTACCGGCAGGTCAACCGACGCGTCAAGGCACTCCGCATCCGCCGCCGGATACTCGCCCGGCACACGGCCAGGACGGGAGCGGACAGCCCGCACAGCCTCATCGCCCTGCGCAGACTCGGCGGCGCCTACTGGTCGGTGGGGCTCGTCTGGAAGTGCGCGGCGGTGCAGCGACGGCTGCTGGAGGAGATCCTCGAACGGTACGGCCCCGACCATCCGGACACCCTGGAGCAGCTGTGGTGGCGGGCCGGCAGCCTGCGGGCCACCGGCAGGATCCGGCAGTCCCTGGCCATGTACCGGGCCCGCGTCGAGGCCATGGAGAGGCTGTACGGCCCCGACCACAAGGCGACCCTCAACGCCCGCATCAACGAAGCCTGGGCCCTCCGCCTCACCGGCCGCGTCCGCAAGGCGGTCGCCGCCTACGCGTCGCTCGCCGCCGACAGCGCCCGCGTCCACGGCCCTGACCACCCCCTTACCTGGTACCGGCGGGTGAACCACGCCTACGCCGTCCTCTGGTCCCTCCACCCCCGCCGTGCCCTCGCCCTGCGCCACCCTCTCCTCGAAGACGGCCGCCGCATCCTCGGCGAGGACCACCCCGACATCCGTCGGACCAGCCGCCGGTTCGCCCTCCTCGCCCTCGCCACCGGTCATCTCCGCAATGCCCCCAGGGAGTGACCAGGCGGTCGAGCTGACCCGAGCCGAGCGGCCCGACCCGTGGTGATGGGCACCCGTCTCAACGAGGCCGAGTCGGGTGAAGCGCCGGGCGTCGGGTTGGTGACTTCGGGAAGCACGGGAAACATGTGACGGACAGGTGATTTCTGACGGTCCGTAAGGGAGACCGATGACCATCCTGAGCCGCACGCTTCTCGTCACCGCCGCACTCCTGGCCCCGCTCACCGTCACCCACCCGGCCGCAGCCGCCACCGGCTGCGCCTCCTCCGTCCCGTATGTCTCGGGTGAGGGGGGCTACGACACCTACCGCATCCCGGCCACCGTCACGACCCGGCGGGGCACGGTGCTGGCCTTCGCCGAGGGCCGCCACGACAGTGCCGCCGACTCCGGGCACATCGACGTCGTGCTGAGACGGTCGGAGGACGGCGGGTGCACCTGGGGCCCGTCGCGGGTGGTGGCCGTGGGGGAGGGGAACACCCGGGGCAATCCGGCGCCGGTGGTCGACCCGCGTACCGGTGCGATCGTCCTCGTGACGTCCTACAACAGCGGTGCCGTCACCGAGGCGCAGATCATGCGGGGGGAGGTGACACCGGAGCAGGGCCGACGGGTGTTCGTGCAGCGGAGCGTGGACGACGGGCGGCACTTCACGGTGCCGCGCGACATCACCGCCGAGGTGAAGCGGCCGGACTGGCGGTGGTACGCGACCGGCCCCGGACACGCGCTCGCGCTGACCCACGGCCCGCACACCGGACGGCTCGTGGTCCCCGCCGACCACTCCGCCGCCCCGCCGGCCGGCTCCTCCGACACCGGGCAGGAGGCCAGGTACTACGGCGCGCACGCCATCTACAGCGACGACGGCGGTGACACCTGGCACATCGGCTTCGTCGACGGCGCCCACGACGGGTACGCCAACCCCAACGAGTCGACGGCCGCCGAACTCCCCGACGGCCGCCTCTACTTCGGCTCCCGCGACCAGAACGGCACGAGCGTCGGCAATCGTCTCGACACCTGCTCCAGCGACGGCGCCGAGACCCTGGACCACCCCTACGTCGTCCAGTCCACCTTGAACGACGTCCCGGTGGTGGGGGGCAGCGTCCTCCAACTCCGGGCCCCTGAAGCCCCGTTGCTGTTCTCCGGCCCGTCCGTGCCGACGGTCCGCCAGGCCATGGCGATCTGGCGCAGCACGGACCGGGGCGCGACCTTCACCAAGGTGCTGACTCTCAGTCAGCAACGGGCGGCCTACTCGGACTTGGTGCAGGTCGGCTGGAACACGGTGGGGATCCTGTACGAGACCGGAGTCGCGGGCCCGTACGACACGATCGAGTTCCGCCGCCTGCCCACGGACACCTTCTAGAGGAGCCCCGCCGCGGCGAGGAACTTGCCGACCCGCTCGATCTCCTCCGACGACAGCGGCACCTGGGGTTCCGCCGTCGCCGGGCAGTCGATGATCCCGCGCAGGTGCAGCGCCGCCTTGAAGGCGCCCAGCGCCGACGAGCTGCCGCCCATCCGCGCGGGATCCCCGGCGCCCACCAGCTTGAACAGTGCGCACAGCCGCTCCTGTTCGGCCCGCGCCCGGTCCCGGTCCCCGGCCCGGCAGAGCCGGTCGAGGCGGACGTATCCGTGCGGGTCGACGTTGGCGAGCCCGGGCACGGCACCGTCGGCGCCGAGCGCGAGCGCCGAGTCGACGACCAGCTCCGACCCGGTGAGCACGCTGAAGCGGGGCAGCCCCCGCGCCCCGGTGACGACCTCCCGGAACCCGGCCAGGTCCCCGCTGGAGTCCTTGAGCCCGGCGAGCGTCCCGTCGGCCGCGAGCTCCAGCACCAGGTCGGTGGGCAGCTTGCTGTGCACGGCGACCGGAATGTCGTAGGCGATGACGGGGACCGGGGAGGCGGCGGCGATCAGCCGGAAGTGGCGGGCGATCTCGGCCGGGTGGGTGCGGGTGTAGAAGGGTGCGGTGACGACCACGGCGTCCGCGCCCGCCGCGGTGACGGACTCGACGTGGTCCAGCACGCGCGGGGTGGTCATGTCGATCGCCCCGGCGAGGACAGGCAGCTGCCCGCCCACATGACCCACCACCGACTCCACCACCAGCCTCCGCTGTCCGTCCCGCAGATACGCCGCCTCCGACGACGAGCCGAGCACGAACAGCGCGTGCACTCCGCCCTCCACCAGGTGGTCGACCAGCCTCAGCAGGGAGGGGACGTCCACCTCGCGATCCGGTGTCAGGGGCGTGCAGACGGGCGGGACGACACCGGTCAGCGGGGCGGGAAAGGGCATCAGGGCTCCCTGGGGGCGTTCTGGCGCACGAGGTCGTGGGTCGCCTCGTCCTCCTCCACAGGATGGTGGCAGCGGTAGCGGTGCGCCGCCGTCGACGCGGCCGAGAAACCGGGCATTTCCGCCGCACAGACCTGGTCCGCCTTCCAGCAGCGGGTGCGGAACGGGCAGCCGCTGGGCGGACGGGTCGCCGACGGGACGGGGCCGGTCAGGGGAATGGGGTCGACGGGGTTCAGCAGGCCGGGGGTCGCCGAGAAGAGGGCGCGGGTGTACGGGTGCCGGGCACGGTCGGTGACCTCGGCGGCCGGGGCCTCCTCGACGATCCGGCCCAGGTACATGGTGATCACCCGGTCGCTCATCCGCCGTACCGTCTGGATGTCGTGCGAGACGAACACCAGGGCCAGACCCAGGCGTTCCTTCAGATCGAGGAGGAGGTTGAGGATCTGGGCGCGGACCGAGACGTCCAGCGCGCTGGTCGGCTCGTCGGCCACCACGAGATCCGGGTCGAGCGCCAACGCCCGTGCGATCGCCACGCGTTGGCGCTGCCCTCCCGACAGCTGACCGGGCAGCGCGTCGGCGAGCGCGCGCGGCAGACCGACCAGGGACATCAACTCCCGCACCCGCTCCTCGCGTTGGGGCCTCGTCCCAAGGCCGTGCACATCCAGCGGATCGCGCAGGATCCGCCGCACCGGCAGCCGGCGGTTCAGGGCCGTCGACGGGTCCTGGAAGATCATGCCGGTGCTGCGGCCGACGGCCGCCCTGCGTTCGGCGGGCGGCATCGACCACAGGTCACGGTCCCGGAAGGACACCGTGCCGGCACTGGGCCGCTGGATGCCGACCAGCACCTTCGCCAGCGTCGACTTGCCGCATCCCGACTCACCGACGACACCGACCGTCTCGCCGGGGGCGACGGCGAGGTCGGCGCCGGTGAGGGCGTACACCCGGTCCCGGGTGAACAGACCGCCGCTGCGGGCCTTGTGGACCACGTGGGTGTCGGTCAGCTCGACGACGGCGTTCACTTCACGGCCTCCGAGGTGACGAGCTCGACCGCCGGGTGGTGACAGGCCGCGGTGTGGGTGGGTGTGCCGAGGAGGTCGGGAGGCGTGGTCCGGCAGAGTTCGGTGGCGAGTGGGCAGCGGTCGGCGAACCGGCAGCCCGCCGGGAAGTCCGCGGGGGCGGGGACGACACCCTTGATCTGCGTCATCCGTTCCTCGGCCGACTCCAGCGAGAGCACGCTGCCGAGCAGCCCGCGCGTGTAGTGGTGGGCCGGCGCCTCCACCAGGTCGGCCGTCACCCCCGTCTCCACGATCTGCCCGCCGTACATCACCACCACCCGGTCGGTGACATCGGCGACCAGCGCGAGGTCGTGCGAGACGAGGATCAGCGCGAACCCCAGCTCCTCGCGCAGCCGCAGCAGCAGTTCCATCACCTGGGCCTGCACGGTCACGTCCAGCGCGGTGGTCGGCTCGTCGGCGACGATCAGCTTCGGGTCACGGGACAGCGCCATGGCGATCAGGACGCGCTGGCGCTGGCCGCCGGAGAGTTCGTGCGGGTAGCTGCGCAGGGTGCGGTCGGGGTCGAGGCCGACGAGGGCGAGCAGTTCGGCGGGGCCGCGGCGCCCGCCACGCCGTACGAGCTGCTTGAGCTGGGCGCGGATGGTCATCGCCGGGTTCAGGGAGGACAGCGCGTCCTGGTGGACCATCGCCATCTCGTGCCCGAGCAGCCGACGCCGGACGCGCATGGGCTCGGCGAGCAAGTCCCGCTGATCGAAACGGACTTGGCCGCGAATCCGGGCGCCTCGTGGTTGCAGGCCCATGATGGTGAGCGCGGTGAGCGATTTCCCGCAGCCCGACTCCCCGACCAGGCCGAGCACTTCACCGGCCTGCACTTCGAAGCTGATGCCGTCCACGATGTCCACACCGCTGTGGCGCCCTTCGAAGCCGATGGCGAGGTTGTCGACGGCCAGTACCGGTTGGCGGCCCCGGGGGAGTGTGCGGGCCCCGGCACGGAGTCGTCGGGCTGCGGCTGCGAGACCGGGCAGCCGCAGCACCTCGCCGCTCCCCGGTTCCGGCGCCTCCAACCGGTCCTCCGCCTCCCGGACCGGTACCTCCCGGGCCGCCGGCGCGGCCCACGCGTCCGACACTCCCTCGGACAGGATGTTCAGCGCCAGGACGGTGACCAGGATCAGCAGGCCCGGGAAGACGGTCGCCCACCAACCCCCCGTCAGCACCATGTTCTTGCCGTCCGAGATGACACTGCCCCAGGACGGATCCGGCGGCCGCACCCCCGCCCCGATGAAGGAGAGCGACGCCTCGAACACGATCGCCTCGGCCACCTGCACCGTGCAGAACACCAGCACCGGCGCCGCACAGTTGACGGCGACGTGCCGCAGCACGATGTGCGGGGTCCGCGCCCCAATCACCCGCTCCGCCGTCACATAGTCCTCGCCGTACTGATCAAGCACGTTCGCCCGTACGACCCGTGCCACCGGCGGAGTGAACAGGAACGCGATCGCGCAGATCAGCACCGTGATCCCGCCACCGAAGACGGCGACGAGCACCGCCGCGAGCGCGATGCCGGGGAACGCCATCACCACGTCCAGACAGCGCATCAGCGTCTCGTCGACCGCCTTGCGGGAGGTCGCCGCGACCGCCCCGAGGAGCGCGCCGGCCATGAGCGCCAGCGCGGTCGCGCCGAGCCCGATCGCCAGCGACCACCGGGCCCCGTACATCAGCCGGCTCAGGATGTCCCGCCCGAGGCTGTCCTGCCCCATCCAGTGCTCGGCGGACGGATGCCCGGTGCCGTCCACGGGCGGCTGCTGGTCGAGCGGGTCGTGCGGGGCGAGCAGCGGGGCGAACAGGGCCGTCAGCACCACCACCGCCAGGAAGCACACGGCGATCTTCGACAGCGGCGGCAGCCGGCGCGGACCGCGCACTCGCGGCCCCGGCCGGGAGAGCCGCTCGGCGAGCTCCTTGCGGGTGAACGTCATGACGCCTCCCTGAGGCGCGGGTTGACCAGCAGGTACAGGACGTCGATGACGAGGTTGACGACGACGAACCCGGTCGCGGTCGTCAGGACGACACCCTGGACCACGGCCGGGTCGCCGTTCTGCACCGCGTCGATCATCAGCTTGCCCATGCCGGGCAGGGAGAAGATCGTCTCGATGACGACGGCGCCGCCGAGCAGGTAACCGACGCGCAGGCCCAGCACGGTCAGTGGGTTCATGAGGGCGTTGCGCAGGACGTTGCGGCCCACGACCACCCGGGGCGGCAGCCCGCTGCCGATCGCCGTACGGACGTAGTCCTTGTCCAGCTCCTCGACCACGGACGTCCTTACGACACGGGTGAGTTGGGCGGCCACCGGGAGCGACAGCGCGAGCGCGGGCAGTGTCATTGTCCTGAGCCAGCCGGTGAGGGAGTCGGCCGGGTTGATGTAGCCGCCGGTCGGGAACCAGCCCCGGTCGACCGCGAGGTACTGGATCATCAGCAGGGCCAGCCAGAAGCCGGGCGCGGCGACGCCGGTGAGGGAGACGACACGGATGACCTGGTCGGGCAGCCGGTCCCGGTAGATCGCCGCCGTCACCCCGCCCACCAGGGAGAGCACGACCGCGATCCCCAGGCCCAGGAAGGTGAGTTGGAGGGTCAGCGGAAGCGCGGTGGTGACCTGGTCGACGACCGGGGCACGGGTCAGGGCGCTGGTGCCCATGTCCCCGTGGAGCAGGGCGCCGACGAAGTGGACGTAGCGGACGGGCAGCGGGTCCAGCAGGCCGTTCCGCTCGCGGAAGTCGTGCAGTTGCCCGGGTGTCGGGTTCTGGCCCTGGAAGAACGCGGACGCCGGGTCGACGTCCGAGAACCGCATCACCAGGAACACGAACAGCACGATGCCGAGCATCAGCGGCACGAGCAGGGCGACACGGCGGAGCAGGATCCGGACGACGGCGGTCATGCGGTCAGGCCCATTTCGCCTGGAGGAGGTTGATGCCCGGGTACGGCTGTGCCCTTATCCCGGTCAGCTTCCGCGGGTCCCAGGCGGTCATCAGCTCGCTGTGCACGACCGGGTAGAGGACGGCCTGCTCCGCGACGACGTCGATGTAGTCCTGGATCATCGCCTTCTTCCGCGCCGGGTCCGACTCCCGGGTCGCCCGGTCCATGTCCTTGAAGAGCTGCCTGGCGACGGAGTCGTCGGCCCAACGGGTGTAGCCCATCCAGAGGTTGGCGGGGCCGTAGTTGTAGTGCATGATCAGGTCGGCGTCGAGGCCGAACTGGTTGGGGTTCGAGGCGGCGGCCACGACCTGGTAGTCCTGCTTCTGGTCCATCTTGGTGAAGACGGCGGTCGTCTCCTGCGGGGAGAGCGTCGTGCGCACCCCGATCGCGTCCCAGGACGCCTTGATCGTCGGCAGGCAGTCGACGATCCAACTCACGTTGACCGCCAGGACGTTGACCTTCAGACCGGTGACCCCGGCGGCCTTCAGCAGCGCCTTCGCCTTCTCGGGGTCGTGGTCGTAGACGGTCTTCGCGCGCCGGTAGGACGGGTTGCCCTCGTTGAGGAACGACGACGACGGCCTGCCGTGGCCCTTCAGCGCCACCTCCACCATCTTGGGCGTGTCGATGGCGTAGTGCAGCGCCTGCCGCACCCGTACGTCGTCGAAGGGCTTGTGCCGGGTGTTGAACATCAGGAACAGGTTGTTCATCCCGGCCCCGCCGGCCACCGTCAGCCCTCCGCTCCTGAGCTGCCGGATGTTGGCGTACGGGATGTTGTCGGAGATCTGCGCGCCCGCGCTGGAGCCGGAGATCCGGGCGACGCGCGGGGCCGCGTCGACGATCGTCAGCCAGTTCATCCTCCTGAAGGCCGGCGGGCGCGGTCCGTTGTAGTCGTCGAAGGCGGCGAAGGTGGTGTTGGACTTGGGGTGGTGCGCGGTCTGCCGGTACGGCCCCGAGCCGACCGCGAGCCCCGCCACGGCCTTGTCCCAGGCACCGGGCGCGGAGAAGACGTGCCGGGGCATGATCTTGGCCAGGGTGAGCCGCGAAAGCCCTTCCGGGAAGGGGAACTTGAGCACCAGCTCGACGGTGTGCGCATCGACCTTCCGGACCTCCTTCAGCCAGCTCGCGAAGAAGCCCTTGGCGAGGGTCTGGGTCCCGGGGTCGAGGATGCGGTCGAAGACGAAGACCACGTCGTCGGCGGTGACCGGCTTCCCGTCGTGGAACCTGGCGCCGGCCCGCAGGGTGAACCGCCAGGTCGTCGCGCCCGCGTCCGTCGGCAACGAGGTCGCGAGGGCCGCGTAGGGCTCGCGGGAGATCGGGTCGGTGTCGAGGAGACCCTCGTAGATGTGGTTGTTGGCGGCCATGCAGAAGGCGGACGCGGTCTGCGTGGGGTCCCACGAGCCGTCGTTGCCGTAGCCGATGACCGCGGTCAGCGTGCGGTCCCTGCCGCCTCCGCCGCCGGTGTCGTTGGTGGACTGGGGCCCCGAAGAGCAGGCCGAGAGCGACGCGGAGACGGCGGCGGCCGCGCCCAGCGCGCCGGTGTGCTTCAGGAAGGTCCGGCGGTGCACGGTTCCTCCAACGGTGAGGAGATACGACCAACGGCTCAGGAGATACGACGTCCTACGTCCAGTCGTCAGGCGCGACCCTAGGAGGGGCGTGGAGGGCGGTCAAGACAGCGCACACGAATGGCGTAGCCGCCAGAGGTCGCACCAATGGCGCCGCCGAATGGCGGGAGTTGGCCCACGTCAGACCAGACATGGGACGTGGGATGTCCGGGGCGCGTACGATGCGGCGCATGCCCGCGGAGCCGAGGAACACGGAGACCGGGAACAGCCGGATCCGGCGCGAGGTCATGCAGCTCATCCTCGACCGGCGGCTCGCCCCGGGCGCCCCGCTGCCCACCGAGGCCGAGCTGATGGAGGACCTCGGCGTCAGCCGCAACTCCGTGCGCGAGGCCCTCAAGGCGCTCCAGGCCCTCGACATCGTGGAGATCAGACACGGCTACGGCACCTACGTCGGCCAGGCCTCCCTCACCCCGCTCGTCGACGGCCTGACCTTCCGCACCCTCGCCCGGCACGACGACGACACCGCGGCGCTCGCCGAGATCCTCCAGGTGCGGGAGGTGCTGGAGGAGGGGCTGATCCGGCGGGTCGCCGCGGCTCTCACGGAGGCGGAGCTGGACCGGCTCGAAGCGGTGGTGGACCGTATGGAGGAGGCGGGGCGTGCCGGGCTGCCCTTCCCCGAACTCGACCGCGAGTTCCACGAGTTGCTCTACGCCCCGCTCGGCAACGCCCTTGTGCCGCAGCTGCTGGGCGCCTTCTGGACGGTGTTCCGGCGGGTCACCGGCGCCCGCGGACGGCCCGACGACCCGCCGCCCGGGCTCACGGTCCGCCGCCACCGCGCCATCGTCGCCGCCCTGCGCTCCCATGACGTCGAGGGCGCCCAGCACGCTATGGCGATCCACTTCCACGGCATTGAGCACCGGACGGCCCGGGACGGCTCCCGGCGCGTGACGTCCGCCGACTCGACCCGGCGGAGGCCGAGGACGTGATGCGATGGACGGGGGCGCCGTCCGACCGGGCGCTCCGGGAGGCGGACCGAGCGGCGGACCGAATCGGACCGGACAGGGGAGCGGACGTGGGCGAGTTGTGGGACGAGCGGGATGCGGGCGTGCTGCGACTGCCCTCGGGGCGCCTGGTGCGGGGCCGGGGTCTGCGGCACCCCCTCGACCCCACGGCGCCCACACCCTCGTACGCCCTCTATCTCCTCGGCCGGCAACCCCCGCCCGTCGACTGGGAGTTCATCTGGGTCCGCTGGCCCGACTTCCGGCTTCCCGTCGATCGTCCGGCCGCCCGTGCCGCCCTGACCGAGGCCTGGGAGCGGGCCGCGGGCGAGCGGGTCGAGGTCGCCTGCGGCGGCGGGCGGGGGCGGACCGGGACGGCGCTGGCGTGTATCGCGGTACTGGACGGCGTACCGGCCGGGGAGGCGGTGGAGTTCGTACGACGGCACTACGACCGCCGCGCGGTGGAGACGCCGTGGCAGAAGGGGTACGTACGGCGCTTCTAGACCATCCCTTGGTCGCGGGTCCGTGGACCATCGGCGGACGGCGCGGCGGCGGCCCGCCCGGCAGGGTGCGGGACCTGCCTGACCCGCCTCCTGACCAAGCTGGACGCGCGCGACCGGGTCCAGCTGGTGATCACGGCCTGTGAGGCGGGTCCGGTGTCTCCCTGACTCACAACCCCAGTGTCATGACCAGACGGTCCTCCCCGGGCCCCAGATAGTCCTTGCGGACACCCGCCTCGACCTCGAAACCCAGTGACCGGTACAGCGAGATCGCCGCCGCGTTCGTCGGTTCCACGGTCAGATGGACCCGGTGGACGCCCTCGGCGCGCACCCGGCGCAGCGCCTCGACCATCAGCCGCCGGCCGAGGCCGAGTCCGCGCAGGTCGGGGGTGACGGCGAGGCTCATGCCCCAGCACACGTACCGGTCCGAGGTGGTGACGAAGAGGACGTAACCGTGCAGGTTCTCGCCGTCGTCGAGGACGAGGAAGCGGTCGCCGTGGACGTCGTAGAGCTGCCGCAGTACGAAGTAGGGGTACGGCTCCTCGGGGAAGGTCTCGCGGTCGATGCGGTGGAGTTCGGGCAGATCGGCCTCGGCGACGCCCCTCACCGTCAGTGGGCGGTCGGTGGGGCCGACCATGGAAGGAAAACGTTTCTCTGGAAGAGCCGTCATACCGCCCCCTGCGGGCTGGGAGTCAAGGGCACGTTGACACCCGTACGGGTGGTACGGGCGAGACGCCTGATGTCTGCCTTTCTGGTGTGTTCGGCAGAGTTCCGACCATCTTGAGCCGGACAATCCGGCCGTTCAAGGCCGGATCAGGTCGCACGAATGCATTCGCCACGATGCGCCCCCAGTGCGCCCCGGTGGCCGTCCGTGCCCGGCGTAATTGCTTCGCAACATTGACCTGAGGGGGATCCGGAGGGCCTCCGGTGTTGGTACCGTAGGTAAATGACCTTGAGATCGTCGGGGGATGCGTCGGGGGTGTCCAGGTGAAGAATGCGGACGCGCCCTGGAGTTCATTCGACCCGATCGCCTACGTTGATCACAACTACCGCGTCTTACAGGCGGAGGACGCGGAGATCCTGAATATCGTCAGGGATCATTTCGGCGGTCATTTCCGGAATCGGGGCTTCGAGCCGGTTTACGGCATCGACGTCGGCGCCGGGGCGAATCTCTATCCCGCGCTCTCCATGATGCCGTGGTGCGACGAGATCACCCTCTTCGAGCACGCGTCGGCCAACGTGGAGTACCTCAGGAGCCAGGTCGACTCCTACGCCGACTACTGGGACAAGTTCTGGGACGCCCTGCGTGCGCACCAGGCGTACAACTCCCTTGATCTGGACCCCCGTGAGCGGTTCCGCAAGGTCGTCAAGGTCGAGCGGGGCAACATCTTCGAGCTGGCGGCCTTCGGCGGGCCGTGGTCGGTCGGGACCATGTTCTTCGTCGCCGAGTCGATGACCACCTCTCACCAGGAGTTCGACCTGGGCGTCGCGTGCTTCATGCGCGCGCTGGCCCCCGGCGCCCCCTTCGTCGCCGCCTTCATGGAGCATTCGCAGGGCTATCACGTCGGAGAGGAGTTCTTTCCGGCCTGTGACGTGGGAGAATCCGAGGTGCGCGCCAGCCTCGAACCATTCGTCGGCGACTTCAAGGTCGAGCGGCTCAAGTCCGCGGCAGGTGTGCGCGACGGCTATTCGGGAATGATCCTTGCCTACGGATGGCGACAGAACCCGGACGCGGACATTCCGACCGCCTGAGTCTTCACAAAAGAAGAGGGACATTCCTCAAGTGACGGCAATGCGGCCTGTGTGAGGGGCATGGGATGCAGATCAAGCCACGCCAGCATCTGCTGGACATCTGGCAGGCCCTCGCCCGCCACTCCTTCAAGGGGGAGCAGTGGGACTGGGGCGAGTGGGGAGGCAAGAGCAGCGTCGCCGACGCCGAGCGGCTGCTCTGTCTGCTGTACCCGGCCACGGAGATCCCGGCGTTCCGGCTGGACGACCCGGACACCACCCAGGGGGACGTCCAGCAGGCGCTGCGGAAGGCGGGCGGGCGGCTCGACCTCCCGGCCAACCTCGTCAAGGCCGCGTCGGAGTTCATGACCACCCACACCGGTGACGACAAGAGGCCCACCTTCGCCGGGGGTTACTACTTCGGCTCCGCCGACAAGGCCGAGGACCCCACCGAGGAACAGCGCCAGCTCGGCGTGGTCGACTCGTTCTCCATGTCGATCACGTTATGCCTGGCCACACTGGGCTTCCTCAAGGTCTACGAGACCAGGACCAGACGCACCGACATCCAGGAGACCATCGCCGAGCTGCGCACGGCCACCAGCAACCGGCTCACCGCCGCCATGGTGAGCCTGCTGCGCTCCTTCACCGTCAACGCCTTCGACACCGACTCCCCGCAGGGCCGCAACCTGTGTGAACTCCTCGGCCAGGGGCGCCTGTCGCAGCGTCAGGTGCTGACCAAGTTCCAGAACCGCTTCCGCGCCCTGCGCGCCGCGATCGTCGAGAGCGTGTCCCTCGGTATCGACGTCCAGGTCGGACTCAGGGACGAGAACCAGCTCTTCGAGTGCGGCTGGGCGTGGAGCCTGGTGAAGGACGCCCCCGAGGTCGTCACCGACGAGCCCGTCGGACCGCAGCCCGAGGGCGTCGCCGACGCGGTGCCGTACCTCTACTTCACGGTGGTCGCCCTCGACGGCATCCAGGACCTGTTCTCCGACCGCACCCTGACCCTGGGCCTGCTCAACATCGAGCAGCAGAAGCTCGCCGAGGCGCTCCGGCTGCGCTGGGAGCTCACCCAGCAGTACTGGTCCCGCATCGCCCGCTTCGATCCCGACCGCTGGCCCCTGGAGGACATTCCCTGGCGTACGACGGGACAGCAGCTGGAGTCCGAGTACTTCTCCCTCTCCGTCGCCGCCATCCTCGTCCACGACCTGATGCGCCGCAGGGCCACCGACGACGACCTGGCCCGCACCGTCACCGTCATGGAGCGCCTCGCCGAACGCGGCCGTATCACCAGCCGGATGACACGCGACGACCGCACGGTCTACGAACTGCACAACGCGGGCGTCAAACTGCCGTTGCAGGGCAGCGAGCGGATCGGCCCGCCGCTGACCTGGTCCCTGCACGACTTCTCGGCGCAGCTGCTCAAGCGGACCGTCCAACTGCGCGCGCTCTCCCGCAACCTGGAGTCGCACGACCGGCTGCTCAGCCTCGCCGAGGACGTCTTCGACCACATGTGGCGCCGCCGCATCCGGGAGGGCGAGGGCACCGGGCTGTGGGACTACGTCCACGCCGCCTACCCCGAGGCGGAGATCGTCCCCCGCCGCGTCCCGGTGTCGTGGAACATCACCGAGCGGGTCGCCGAGGTGATGGTCCAGGTCCACCAGATGTACAAGCAGCCACCGGTCCGCAGCCTCGAACTCAGCGAACTGGCAGGGGCGTTGCTCAGCGAGTCCGCCCACCTCCTGGGCAACGAACAGATGGAACCCGCCCCCACCGACGACGGCCGGCACGGCATGCAACTGCGCAACATCGAGGTCAAGTTGCGCCGAGCCCGCAGCCTCCTGGACCAACAGCCGGGCACGTCCTACGCGTTGGCACTGGACGTACTGGGACAGCTCGACGCGCTCACCCGGGCCCGTGAAGCCGCGGCCCAGGGACGGTGACCCGGTGCTGATCTTCGCCGCCTCCGACAAGGGGGGCACGGGCCGCTCCGTCACCAGCGCCAACCTGGCCTACCACCGGGCGCTGGCCGGGGACGACGTCTGCTACCTGGACTTCGACTTCGGCTCACCCACCGCGTCGGCCGTCTTCGACGTGGCCGACGCCTGCAAGGCGGTCGAGGACAGCGGTCTGCACTCCTATCTCACCGGACAGGTCGGCGAGCCGGAACGCATAGACGTCTGGGCCCGGACCGAGCACCAGGTGCTGCGCGACCCACCCCCCGGCTGCGGCCGCCTCGTGCTGCTGCCCGGTGACGTCAGCGGCGGCGAGTTCGCCACCACCGGCGAACACGTACGGCTCTGCGTCGACCTGCTGCTCAAGCTCTCCTACGAGTTCGAGCTGGTCGTCGTCGACCTCAGCGCCGGCCGCTCCTACGCCGTCGACATGGTCCTGGAGGCCACCGCGCAGCCCGAGATGAGCGAGGTCACGGCCCGCTGGCTGGTCTTCCACCGCTGGACCCGCCAGCATGTGGCGGCCGCGGCGAGCCTGGTCTTCGGCGACCGCGGCATCGTCGCCGCCGGCATCGCCCGCGGCCATGACGAGGAGGCGCTGCGCGGCGCCATCCGCTTCGTGCGGGCCGCCGTACCCGATCCCGAGTCACCGCTGTGGTCGCAGGTCTCGCCCACCCAGTCGGCGTGGCTGCGCAAGGCCGACGACGACCTCAAGCAGCTGGCCTCCAACGCCGGCATCGGCTACAGCCAGGTCCTCGGCTCCATCCCCCTCGAACCGGTCCTGCAGTGGCGGGAGCAGCTCATCACCGACGAGGACGTGCTCGACAGCCAGATCGCCAACCGGGAGACCTGGGAGGCGCTGAACCGGCTCGCGTCCCGGCTCACCGACGACAAGAGCTGGGAGCCGGCGTGACCGAGGCCGTGTTCCGGGAGACCACCGCGGAGCCGCACACCAGGTCCGTGCAACTGTCCCATCTCTCACTGGAGTTGGGCCACCTCTACATGGAGGACTTCGAGGCGGGCCCCGAGCGGCTGCGCGAGCACTTCGCCGAGGTGCGGCTCTGGGTGGAGGCCGCCCGAGCCTCCGCGGCCCGGCGCGGGGGCGGCAAGCGGGCCAGGATCAGCACCTGCTTCCTGATCGACGACTACTTCACCCGCTTCTCCACCCCCGCCGAACTCGTCCCGCTGGTGCTGAAGGAGGCCGAGAAGGCGGGTCTGGTCATCGACTACCTGGCCCGTGAGTCGGGCTGCGCGGCCGCCGACCGGATCGAGATCGCCGAGTCCGTCATGCACCGCCTGGTGGAGTCGCCGCCGCCGGGCAGCGACGGCTCCCGGCCGCCCGTCGGCCAGACCGGCTGGCTCGCCAACGGCCGGCGCACGCCCGCCGCGGGCCGCGCCGCCCTGGGCGAGGTCAAGGGCTGGCAGCCGCCACAGGAGACCGCGGCGCGCAACCACTCCGTCTTCATGGACGTGGAGCTCTTCTCCGAGCAGGACGGACGGCGGCTGTGGTCCTGCCCGTTCCTGGCCGCCGTATGGCAGCTGGCCCGGCTCGGACTCCTGCGGCACCTCGGTGAGCCGGTGCTGACCCCGCAGCCCTGGAACGGCGAGGACTTCCCGCACGACTGGGACCGGCTGCCGCCCCTGCTCCAACTCACCCCGCAGGCCGCCGCCTTCAGCGCCTACCGCACCTGCACGCTGATGCCCAACCGCTTCCTGGCCGTCGAGGACGCCGTACGGCTCATCCTCGACCAGGTCCAGGTCGACGCCGGGGCACTGGCGCAGGTCGCCGAGCGCTCGGCCCGCGAGGGGCTCGCCGTCCCGGAGGCCGTGGCCCAGCGCGCCACCTACGTCTTCTACGAGGAGCCGGTCAACCCGCCCCGGGCCGAGGGGATCTGACATGGCGACGGCGCTCGGACCCGCCATCCGCCCGGTCCTCGCCTGTGGTGAGGTGCGGACCTGTCTGCTGCCGTCCTTCCAGGCCCTGGACGGCCGGGCCGCCGCCCAGCTGCTCAGACTGCGCGCCGACGAACAGGTGCGGGTCTCCGAACGGCCCAATCTGTACGCCCTGTCCCCCGAGACCCTGACCGGAGTGGACTGCCGACTGCCCACCTCCAACGGCGCCAAGGTCCGCGCCGTCGGCACGGTGGCCGCCCGCGCGGCGCTCACCGAGGGCCGGCTGCTGCAGTCCACCGCCTACTTCAGCGCGCCGGCCGCGGGCCCCGACCTGCGCCGCCCCTGGGGGCACTATCTGGTCCGTCCCGGGGTGGTCGAGCCCTTCGGCAAGCTGCCCGAACAGCCCACCGCGGACGGCGTGTTGCGCGGGCCGGGCCGGGACGAGCTCGACCTCGGGGCGATCGCCGAGTCCCTGCTGACGCGGCTGCTGCGCCATCCGCTGCTGGACCGCAAGGTCCCCTTCAAGTCCCGCCGCACCCAGCTGCGTTGGGTCGCCCACCGGATCCCGGAGGGCGAACGGGCGGAGTTGACGCGGTTCACGCTGGCCGAGGACGGGCTGCGGACCGTGCGGCTGCGGCTGCCGGCGGACACACCGGTCGCCGCGGCGGCGGGCCTGTGCGAGGACCTCGCGCTCCACGACTGGCTTTTGACGACGGTGGTGCACATGCTGGACAGCAGTCGGCTCGCCGCGGCGGACGGGCCCGCCGCCGTCCTGGCACTGCGCCCGGCCGTCGACCATCTGCTGCACCTGTGGCTGCCGCACGCGCGGGTGGACCGCTCGCTGGTCCACCTGTGGGAAGAGCTGGAGCGGGAACCGGGATTCAGCCGCCAGTGGCGGAACCTGGTCCAGCGCATCCGGGACCAACTGGCCGTCCAGGCCATACCACTGCTGCACCAGGCGCTGAGCACGAGCTGAGGGCGGCACCAACCACACACCTGACGGGGGAGTCGGATGAGCGGAGCGTCGTTAGGCACCGGGGACAACCACGCGGTCGTGCCCCGGCAGGGCATACCCAAGCTGTTCTGGAAGATCCTCATCACCGCGTCGGCGGCGGGCGGCGCCTTCCTGCTGACCATCCTGTTGAACGGCGACAACAACGACATCTGGCAGTGGGTCGCGTCGATCGTCCTCGGCAGCGCCACGCTGATCGTGCAGTACCTCGTCGACTTCGGGGAGCGCCTGGAGGTCGTCGAGGAGAGCCAGCGCCGGCACATCGACGACATGAAGCAGAGCCTCGCCAACCACCACGCGGAGATGCGTGCGGCGGTCGACCAGAGCTTCGCCAAGATCAACGAGGCGACGGAGCTGTTCAGCAAGGTGGACGGCTCCGTGCTGCGCTCCGAGGAGGTGACCCGGCTGGTCAAGGCGTACACCCAGGTCGGCGACGAGGCGCCGGGCATCGTCAAGAGCTTCGCCGAGGCGGAGCTGAAGCGCCTCGCGGAGCTGATGGAGGAACTCATCAGCGGCCGGGCGGACTCCGGCTTCGAGAACCACGAGTGGCTGATCGATCTCGCCCTGTGCGTCAAGAAGACGCTCTACGCCACCAGTACGACCGTCGACCGGGACTTCTGGTCCAGCGAGCCGGCGAAGCGGTATCTGACCGCCCAGGAGAAGGCCATCAGGACCCGGGGCGTGGAGATCCGGCGGCTGTTCCTCGTGGACGAGCCGGAACAGGTCACCGACGCCCTCAGACAGCTCTGCGAGCGACAGGTCAGGCAGGGCATCGACGCCCGGATCGGCGTCCTGTCACAGCTGGACCCGGGCGCCACGGTGACGGACTTCATCGTCTTCGACGGGGAGCTGTGCTACGAGACCCGGCCGGACAATCATGTCAGGCCGGAGATGACGATGCTGCGGATGAAACCCGAACACGTCGAGGACCGCGTCAGCCAGTTCAGCGAACTATGGGCGGCGACAGAACCGGAACCCGAACCGGAGGCCGGGATCGCACGCCGCCGGTTGCGCCGGGTGGCCGAGTAGCGGTAATCCACACCCTGCTCTTACCGCTCGAAAATACCGTCGGTTTACAGGAATCCGTGGACCCCTCCTGACCTGCGCCGTACTCACAGAGCACAGACTCCTGCCGAGTGTAGGGGCCGTACGTCACCATGTTCCGGAAAAGCGTGAAACCCAAAAAGAAAGGGGAGCACGCTTGAGGTGCAATAGGCGTACCGCCACTCGGAATTGTGCGCTGTTTTTGTTACGGTCGTAAAGGAGGGGAAATGAAGTCCCCGGAACCCCCTGTCGGAACTCATGTCGTGGACCTCCGCACCGGAAAGGTCGGCATCGTCATGGGCCACGAGGGACCGTACGTCCAACTGAGACCGTACGGCGGCGGCAGGGAGTGGGACGTGGAGCCCGGCGCGGTGCGGGGCGCCACCCAGGCGGAGCGGCTCAGCGCGGCGACGGCGTACGCCAACGCCCGCAGCAGGGGTGAAGTCCCTTGACGCGGGACGTGGGTAGGGTGCGGGCCCATGGGTCTGTGGAGCATACGGAGACGGGCGAGGCCGAGGCGGAAGCCGCTCGCCACCGAGCGCTACCCCGTGCCGCTCACCGCGCACCAGCTGTGGATGGTCTCCCTGAGCGCGCCGGTCAGCCGTGACCGCGACGCCTCCCGCACCACCCTCTACCCCTTCACCCGCCTCGACGACGAGCGCGCGCGGAGCTGGCTGGCCGAACAGTGGGAGATCACCTCGCGTGCGGGGCTGACCCGCCGGCTCGACGAACTCGCCGACAGCGGCTACCGCGCCCGCGCCCAGCGGCTGACCGGCGTCGCGCCGCTCGCCTGGGACGCCGCCCTCTACGTCGACCTCGCGCGGCGCGGGTTCGCGTGCGGGCTGATCGGCGAGGCCGACGCGTGGACCGCGCTGAAGAACATCGTGCCGGCGGTCGTGGGGACGTACGCCTCCTGGCAGGAGTACGCCGACCACTACCTGCTGGGGAGGAAGGTCTGGCGGGACGGGCTGGCGGGGACCCGGGGCGACGGCCAGGACGATCTGCCCGCCCCGCAGCAGACCGCCGACGCCCACCTCCGCGCCCTCCTGGACCCCACCGACCGCTCCAGCCCCTGGAACCTCGCCCCCTGGGACACCATCAGCCACCCCGACCGCACCCGCTGACCCCGCCGGTACGGGAGAATGACCCCATGAGCCTGTTCCGCGACGACGGCATCGTGCTGCGCACCCAGAAGCTCGGGGAGGCGGACCGCATCATGCTGTGCTCGCTCGGGGGGCACCCCCCGGACCCCCGGCCGAAACCCCGTGGGGGCATGCGATGAGTCTCTTCAGGGATGACGGCATCGTGCTGCGCACCCAGAAGCTCGGGGAGGCCGACCGCATCATCACGTTGCTCACCCGGGGGCATGGGCGGGTGCGGGCCGTGGCGCGCGGGGTGCGGCGGACCAAGTCGAAGTTCGGGGCGCGGCTGGAGCCGTTCTCCCATGTCGACGTGCAGTTCTTCGCCAAGGGGAGCGAGCTGGTCGGGCGCGGGCTGCCGCTGTGCACCCAGAGCGAGACCATCGCGCCGTACGGTGGCGGGATCGTGACGGACTACGGGCGCTACACCGCCGGCACCGCCATGCTGGAGACCGCCGAACGCTTCACGGACCATGAGGGCGAGCCCGCGGTGCAGCAGTATCTGCTGCTCGTGGGGGCGCTGCGGACCCTGGCCCGCGGTGAGCACGCTCCTCATCTGGTCCTCGACGCCTTCCTCCTCCGCTCCCTCGCCGTCAACGGCTACGCCCCGACCTTCAGCGACTGCGCCAAGTGCGGCATGCCCGGCCCGAACCGTTTCTTCTCCGTCGCCTCCGGCGGCTCGGTCTGCGTGGACTGCCGGGTGCCCGGCAGCGTCGTACCGTCTCCGCAGACCCTGGAACTCCTCGCCGCGCTTCTTACGGGAGACTGGGAGACCGCGGACGCGTGCGAGCCGCGGCATGTCCGGGAGGGGAGCGGGCTGGTCTCCGCCTACCTGCACTGGCACATGGAACGCGGGCTGCGCTCGCTGCGGTACGTGGAGAAGTCGTAGAGCCGGGGGAACCGCGAACAGCGGGACCGCGGGAACAGCAGGAACAGAGCAGGAAGAGGAGACGAGGAGCACATGGCCGTACGCGGGATCCTGGGGCGCCAGCGCCGTGAGTACAGGACGCCGGAGCCGCATCCGTCGGGGGCGCGTGCGCCGAAGCTGCCCGGCGAGCTGATCCCCAAGCATGTGGCGATCGTCATGGACGGCAACGGCCGCTGGGCGAAGCAGCGCGGCCTGCCGCGGACGGAGGGGCACAAGGTCGGCGCCGAGCGGGTGCTCGACGTGCTGCAGGGCGGCGTGGAGATGGGCGTGGGCGCGATCTCCCTCTACGCCTTCTCCACCGAGAACTGGAAGCGGTCGCCGGACGAGGTGCGCTTCCTGATGAACTTCAACCGCGACTTCATCCGCAAGACCCGAGACACCCTCGACGAACTGGGCATCCGGGTGCGCTGGGTGGGCCGTATGCCCAAGCTGTGGCGGTCCGTGGCCAAGGAGCTCCAGGTCGCCCAGGAGCAGACCAAGGACAACGACAGGCTCACCCTGTACTTCTGCATGAACTACGGCGGCCGGGCCGAGATCGCCGACGCCGCGAAGGCCCTCGCCGAGGACGTGAAGGCCGGCCGGCTCGACCCGGGGAAGGTCAACGAGAAGACCTTCGCCAAGTACCTGTACTACCCGGACATGCCGGACGTCGACCTGTTCCTGCGCCCCAGCGGGGAGCAGCGCACCTCCAACTACCTGCTCTGGCAGAGCGCTTACGCCGAGATGGTCTTCCAGGACGTGCTGTGGCCGGACTTCGACCGCCGTGACCTGTGGCGGGCCTGCGTCGAGTTCGCCTCCCGCGACCGGCGGTTCGGCGGGGCGATCCCGAACGAGGAGCTGCTGGCGATGGAGGGCAAGTCCGAGGACGCCTGACCGCCACCTCGTATCCCTCCGGGGTTCACGAAGATCGCCGACGATCCGGCCATGAAGCGTGTCACCCCCGCCCTGGCGGCCCTGTGCGCCCTGCTGGTCACGGCCCTGCCCGCGCAGGCCGCCGGCCAGCGGGCCGCCGACCCGCAGGTCGCACACCGCGACAGCTACGGCACCAAGGCGCCTTACGCCCCCGAGCAGAACCCCCGCACCTACCAGCAGGCGCCCGCCGGCTTCACCCCCGTCTTCACGGAGAACGTCTCCCGGCACGGCTCCCGTTCCGCCACCGACAGCGAGGACGGGGACCTCGTCCTCGCGCTCTGGGACAAGGCGCGGGCCGCGGGCCGACTCACGCGCAGGGGCGAGGAGTTCGGGCCGAAGGTGCGGGCCCTCCAGGCCGCCATGGCACGGGTCGGCTACGGCGATCTCAGCGGGCGCGGCCGGCAGGAGATGCGGGACACCGCCCGGCGCCTGGCCGAGCGGCTGCCCTCCCTGTTCCGGCGGATCGCCGCCGAGGGCGAGAAGATCGACGTCGTCTCCTCCGGCCAGGGCCGTGCCATCGACAGCGGCAACGAGTTCACGGGCGCCCTCGCCGACGCCGACCCGGACCTGAAGCCGCTGATCGGCCCGATCCGCACCGACAAGGACCTGCTGTACTTCCACAAGGCGGCGGGCGGGGCGGCGTACCGGGACTACATCGCGAACGACCAGCGGCTGGCGAGCACCCTTCGGTCGCTCACCGACCAGCCGAAGACCCATGAGGCGGCCCGCAGCGTGCTGCGCCGGCTGTTCGAGGCCGACTTCGTGGCGGGGCTCACCGACGCCGACCAGGTGGCCGCCGCACAGGCCGTCTACAACCTGTACGCCATCGCGCCCGCGATGGTCGAGGAGAGCCCGGACGGGGCCGGCTGGGGCATGGAGCGGTACCTCTCGCGCTCCGACGCCGCCTGGTTCGGCTACCTCTCCGACGTCGAGGACTTCTACGAGAAGGGGCCCGGCTTCTCCGACAGCGACATCACGTACAAGATGGCCGGTGTCCTGCTCGACGACTTCTTCCGCCAGGTCGAGGCGGAGAAGGCCGGCACCAGCACCCTGGGGGCCGAACTCCGCTTCACCCACGCCGAGGAGATCATCCCGCTGGCGGCGCTGATGCGGCTGCCGGGCAGCACGAAGGCGGCGACGCCGGGGCAGCCGTACACCTACCGCGACAACCCGTGGCGCGGGGCGGACGTGGCACCCCTGGGCGCCAACATCCAGTGGGACGTCTTCCGCAAGGGCGACCGCTACCTGGTCCGCATGCTCTACAACGAGCGGGAGACGGCCTTCAGGCCGGGCTGCACCCCCATCGCGAAGGGCAGCAGGTTCTACGACCTCACCGAACTGGAGCGCTGCTTCGGCCGTAACTGACGCGCGGCCGGCCGAAACGCGACGCTACGATCCCGTCTCATGGTCATGGACATGGGGCGGGACGCCGATCAGGGCGTGGTCGAGTTGGTGTACGAGCCGGTCGTGGGGGACTTCACCGCGGCGCTGCGGGAACGCAATCGGGTGCGGCGGCGGGGGTGGCTCCGGAACGGGGCCATCGGTGTCGTGGCCTTCGCGGTGGTGCTGAACACCACGCTCTCGGTCACGGGGAGGGAGAAGCCGGACTGGTTCCTGCTGATCTGGATGCCCCTGCTCGCGGTGCTGCTGTTTCTCATGCCCCGGCTCCAGGCCCGCGCCTTCCTCAAGCTCGCCGTCCGCAACGGCACCTATCGCGCGAGCGTGACGGACGACGGGCTGGTCATGACCACCGACAACAGCACGACATCGGTCAAGTGGGCGGCGCAGCCCCGCTATCGGGAGACCAAGGACACGTTCGTCACCTACAGCGACGACAAGAGCGCCAGCTGCTTCACCGTGCTTCCCAAGCGCGGCCTGAGGAGCCCGGCGGACGCGGACCGGCTGCGGGAGATCCTCGACCGCAACCTGACCCGCGCCTGAGCGTCAGCTCCCTGCCGACGCGCAGTCCGCGCAGGTGCCGAAGATCTCCACGGTGTGGGCCACGTTGACGTAGCCGTGTTCGGCGGAGATGGCCTCCGCCCATTTCTCCACCGCCGGGCCCTCGACCTCGACCGCCTTGCCGCACACCCGGCAGACCAGGTGGTGGTGGTGTTCGCCGGTGGAGCAGCGGCGGTAGACCGACTCGCCGTCGGAGGTGCGCAGGACGTCGACCTCGCCGGCGTCGGCGAGGGACTGGAGGGTGCGGTAGACCGTGGTGAGGCCGACCGAGTCGCCCTTGTGCTTGAGCATGTCGTGGAGCTCCTGCGCGCTGCGGAACTCGTCGACCTCGTCGAGGCATGCCGCGACGGCGGCACGCTGCCGGGTGGAACGGCCCTTCACGGGCGGTCCAGCGGTCGTCACCGGTTGCCTCCTCAGCTCTGCGTCTGCCCGGCCATTGTGCCAGTCCGGCCTGTGCGCGGTCAGACGCCGACCTTCCCGTCGGGCTCCCGAGCGGCCGGAACCGCGCACTCGGCGGGGTCCCCGGCGGGTCGCGCCGCCGCCGCCGCGCGGGCCCGGCGGCGCGAGAGCGGGGCCGCCAGCGCGGTCAGGAGGAGGAAGGCCGCGATGGTCAGGAGCACGATCGTCGCGCCGGGCGGCACGTCCTGGTAGTACGAGGTGACCGTGCCCCCGATGGTCACCGACACCCCGATCGCCACCGCGATCGCGAAGGTCGCCGCGAAGCTGCGGCTGAGCTGCTGCGCCGCCGCCACCGGGACCACCATCAGCGCGCTGACCAGCAGCAGGCCCACCACCCGCATCGCGACCGTCACCGTCACCGCGGCCGTGACGGCGGTGAGGAGGTTCAGGACTCGCACGGGCAGGCCCGTGACCCGCGCGAACTCCTCGTCCTGGCTCACCGCGAAGAGCTGGCGGCGCAGCCCGAGGGTGACCAGGACCACGAAGGCCGCCAGCAGGCAGATCGCCGTCACGTCCGACTCCGACACCGTCGACAGTGAGCCGAAGAGGTACGAGGTCAGATTGGCGTTGGAGCCGCCGGGCGCGAGGTTGATGAACATCACGCCGCCGGCCATACCGCCGTAGAAGAGCATCGCGAGGGCGATGTCGCCGCGGGTGCGGCCGTACCAGCGGATCAGCTCCATGAGGACCGCGCCGAGGACGGAGGTCAGGGTCGCCATCCAGACCGGGGACGCGGAGAGCAGGAAGCCGAGCCCGACGCCCGTCATCGCCACATGGCCGATTCCGTCACCCATCAGGGCCTGGCGGCGCTGCACGAGGTAGATGCCGATCGCCGGGGCCGTGACGCCGACGAGGACGGCGGCGAGCAGGGCCCGCTGCATGAAGGCATAGTCGAGGAAATCCATGACGGGTCCTTCAGCTCAGCAGTCCTGTGCGCACGGGCGTGGGCTCGTGGGGATGTACGTGGTCGTGGCCCGGGAGGGCGTGCTGGCCGACGGCGCGCGGGGGCGGCCCGTCGTGCAGGACACAGCCGTCGCGCAGCACGACCGCACGGTCGATCAGCGGCTCCAGCGGGCCGAGTTCATGCAGGACCAGCAACACCGAGACCCCCTGTGCCACCTGCTCCCGCAGCGTCCGTGCCAGCACCTCCTGGCTGGCCAGGTCCACGCCCGCCATCGGTTCGTCCATGATCAGCAGCTCGGGCTCGGCGGTGAGGGCGCGAGCGATCAGGACGCGCTGGTGCTGGCCGCCGGAGAGGGCGTCCACCGAGTCCTTGGCCCGGTCCGCCATGTCGACCAGCTCCAGGGCCCGGCGCACGGCCGCGTGGTCGGCCTTGCGCAGCACCCCGAAGCGGGCCCGGGAGAGGCGGCCGGAGGAGACGATCTCGGTGACCGTGGCCGGGACGCCCCCGGCGGCCGTCGTGCGCTGCGGTACATAGCCCACCCGCGCCCAGTCCCGGAACCGCCGGCGCGGGGTGCCGAACAGCTCGATCTCCCCGGCGCTGAGCGGTACTTGGCCGATGATCGACCGGATGGCGGTGGACTTGCCGGAGCCGTTCGCGCCGAGCAGCGCGACGACCTCACCGCGTGCCACGGTGAGGTCGACACCGCGCAGGACGGGGCGCGAGCCCAGCTCCGCGCGGACGCCGCGCAGGGATATGACAGGCTCGCCGTTCATCTCGTCTCCCGTCACTTGGCGCCCAGCGCCTTCCGCAGCGCCTCGAGGTTGGCCTCCTGGACCGAGAAGTAGTCCTTGCCGCGGGACTTGGCGGTGATGCCCTCGATCGGGTCGAGGACGTCCGTCGTCAGTCCGGCGTCGGAGGCGATGGTCTTCGCGGTCTTGTCGCTGACGAGCGTCTCGTAGAACACGGTGGTGACGCCGTCGGCCCTGGCCATGCTCTCAAGTGCCCTGACCCGGGCGGCACTCGGCTCCGACTCGGGGTCGAGGCCGTTGATGGCCTCCTCGGTGAGGCCGTAGCGCTCGGCGAGGTAGCCGAAGGCGGCGTGGGTGGTGATGAAGACCTTGGTCCGTGTGTGCGCGAGCCCGTTCTCGAACCGGGTGTTCAGCTCGTCCAGCTCCTTGACCAGGGCCGCGGTGTTCTTCTTGTAGTCGGCCGCGTTCTTCGGGTCGGCCTTCTCGAAGGCGGCGCCCACTCCCTCGGCGACCTGGGCGTAGCGCACCGGGTCCAGCCAGATGTGGGGGTCGAGCCCGGCCGGCTCCTCGTTCTCGGAGCTGTCGTGGGAGGCCGCGTGGCCGCCGACCTCGTTGCCGTGCTTCTCCAGCGAGGTGAGGGCGGCGGCGTCGATCTTGGTCTTGATCCCGGACTGGGCCACCGCGTCGTCGACGGAGGGCTGGAGGTTCTTGAGGTAGAGCACCGCGTCGGACTCCTGGAGCATCGCGGTCTGCTTGGCGCTGATCTCCAGGTCGTGCGGCTCCTGGCCGGGCTGGGTCAGGCTGGTGACGTGGACATGGGAGCCGCCGATCCGGTCGGCGAGGAAGGCCATCGGGTAGAACGACGCGACGACGTCGAACTTGCCGGTGCCGGCCGCGGCGGCGCTCTCACCGGAGCAGGCGGAGAGGGTGGTCAGACCGAGGGCCGTGACCGCGGCGGTGGCGACCGCGGGTATGAGGCGTCGTCGTACGTTCATGACAGTCATTTTCAACAAAAGTGGAAACGGTTGTCAACAAGGGGTCGATTTGATTGGGGGCCAGCCCCCGCCGGTACCCTGGAGCATTCGCTGGAAGCAACTCGCTTCGTCGCCCGTCGTCGTAATGAAGAGAGCACCGTGGCCGCCGACAAGATCGACACCATCGTCAGCCTGAGCAAGCGCCGTGGCTTCGTATTTCCCTGCAGTGAGATCTACGGCGGCCAGCGCGCCGCCTGGGACTACGGGCCGCTGGGTGTCGAGTTCAAGGAGAACATCAAGCGCCAGTGGTGGCGCTACATGGTGACGTCGCGCGAGGACGTGGTCGGCATCGACTCGTCCGTGATCCTGGCCCCCGAGGTCTGGGTCGCCTCCGGTCACGTCGCCACCTTCACGGACCCGCTGACCGAGTGCACCTCCTGTCACAAGCGGTTCCGCGCGGACCACCTGGAGGAGGCCTACGAGGCCAAGCACAAGCGCCTCCCGGAGAACGGGCTGGCGGACGTGAACTGCCCCAACTGCGGCAACAAGGGCCAGTTCACCGAGCCCAAGCAGTTCTCGGGCCTGCTCTCCACCCACCTCGGCCCGACGCAGGACTCCGGCTCCGTCGCCTACCTGCGCCCCGAGACCGCCCAGGGCATCTTCACCAACTTCGCCCAGGTGCAGACCACTTCGCGCCGCAAGCCGCCGTTCGGCATCGCGCAGATGGGCAAGTCCTTCCGCAACGAGATCACCCCCGGCAACTTCATCTTCCGCACCCGCGAGTTCGAGCAGATGGAGATGGAGTTCTTCGTCAAGCCGGGCGAGGACGAGAAGTGGCAGGAGTACTGGATGGAGCAGCGCTGGAGCTGGTACACCGGCCTCGGCCTGCGCGAGGAGAACATGCGGTGGTACGAGCACCCGAAGGAGAAGCTCTCCCACTACTCCAAGCGCACCGCTGACATCGAGTACCGCTTCCAGTTCGGCGGCAACGAGTGGGGCGAGCTGGAGGGCGTCGCCAACCGCACCGACTACGACCTGAACGCCCACGGCAAGGCCTCCGGCCAGGACCTCTCCTACTTCGACCAGGAGGCCGGGGAGCGCTGGACGCCGTACGTCATCGAGCCCGCGGCCGGTGTCGGCCGTACGCTGCTGGCCTTCCTGCTCGACGCCTACGTCGAGGACGAGGCGCCGAACGCCAAGGGCAAGATGGAGAAGCGGACCGTGCTGCGCCTCGACCACCGTCTGGCGCCGGTCAAGGTCGCCGTGCTCCCGCTCTCCCGCAACCCGGAGCTCTCGCCCAAGGCCAAGGGCCTCGCCCAGGCGCTGCGCCAGAACTGGAACATCGAGTTCGACGACGCCGGTGCCATCGGCCGTCGCTACCGGCGCCAGGACGAGATCGGGACGCCGTACTGCGTGACGGTCGACTTCGACACGCTGGACGACAACGCGGTGACGGTGCGCGAGCGGGACTCCATGAAGCAGGAGCGGGTGTCGCTGGACCAGATCGAGGGGTACCTGGCGGGCCGCCTGCTGGGCTGCTGAACGACCTCGTCGAACGCCGGGCGGGCCGAGGAGACTTCTGCCCCTCGACCGAATCATGAGACATCGATTTCATTTGTAC